>JBGSTR010000229.1:0-10503 GCA_041736365.1 Chromatiaceae bacterium
TCGGCGCGGCCAACCACGGCGGTGTCGGGTGGCGGACGCCGCTCGGCCGCGAATGAAACAACTCGTTGCTCTCTCACTGGGTCCTCCTCTTTATGACTGGCGCCCGGATCGGGCGACCGCGTGCTCACCGCCGGTCCCGCCCGCGAACAGATCGCGAACGCGACAGTCTTGGCACATCTCCAACCGCCGCCGGGCCGCCGCGTCCTGGAACATCCAATGCCCGGCAAGCTTTTCCGTTACCGCGCGCACCGTGCTGGCCGTAGCGAACGGTTTGCCGCACGTCACGCAGCGAATCGGTTCTTCCTCTTTCAACAGCCGAGCGCGTCGGCGCAGCGCGGGCTCGAAGGTCAACCGCGGCTCGAGTGTCAGGACCCGTTCTGGGCAAGCCGTTACACACAGGCCGCACTGCACGCAGTTGGCCTCGAAGAATTCCAGTCGCGGCGCATCTCCACCGTCGCTCAGCGCACGCGACGGACAAACCGCGACACAGCTCATGCAGAGCGTGCAGGCGCCGGCGTCGATCTCGACGCTACCGAAGGGCGCTCCCGCCTCCAGCGCGACCCGCTCGCTCGGGCGCGGGGCGTGCCGATAGAGGTGATCGAGCGCCAAGAACAGATTTGTGCGTTTTTCGTCGAAGGTCTGGAAGCTCGCGGGCGGGGCCGCGATGCCGGCATCCGTATATTGCAGCGGCAGGTCGTCGATGCCGGAGATCGGCAGATCGAGCGTACGCAACGCCGCCGGCGGATAACCCAGGGCCGCCAAGATCCGCTGGCCGGTCCGGACCTCGCCTGCGAGCGTCCGGCGGACGGAGCGGGGCGTGTCCGGCGTGATCAGCAGGGCGACGCCGCCGGCGCCGAATGCCAGCGCACACAGCCAGGTCTCCAACCCCGACGCCCCGATTTCCTCCAGGGCCACCGGGACCAGCGTCTCTGGAAGGGCAACGCCTTCGTTCAGAAGGTCCGGATTCGACTCGCGGCCGTAGAATAGGATCGTCGGCGGAGTAGAGGACACACAGCGCTGGACCTTTAGCCGATCCTTCAGGGCATCCAAGAGGGTCGATGGCGGCGGCACGTCGTAGCGGATTGCGCCGCTCGGACAGGCAGCCGCGCAGGCACCGCCGCCTTGGCACAGATGGGGATCTACCTCGATTCGCTCGCCGATGGAGCGAATCGCGAGGGTCGGACAGGCGTCGATGCAACGGGTGCAGCCGGTCAGCCCGCGAGCCCCGTGTGCGCAGATCGACGGGTCGTAGACGAAGTATCCGGGCTTCTCGAATTCCCCGACCAAAGCGGGCAGCTCGGCCAGGGCCGACTCCAGCCGCTCGGGGGCGTTCCCGGCGGCATAGTAGCCGGGTGGCGGGACTTCGGCGCTCAGAAGCGGCGTATGTCCGAGATCGAGCACCAAGTCGAACGGGGCCTCGTGCTCACCATCCGATCTCCCCCGCTCGCCGGTGTCCGCCGAGTTTGCCGGCGTAACGCGGAAGTTGCCCAGGTAGCCGTCCAGCGACAGTGCCGCCGTCCGCAGGATCGGAATCCCGTCGTGTCGCTCCGCTCGGCCACCAACCGCGGTCGCCGGGACCAAGACAACGCAATCCAAACCCGCTCGCTGCAAGCGGATCGCCGCGGCCATGCCGTCCGTTTTCGGCCCGACAATCAGCACGCGTCCGCGGCTGCTGTAGCGCACCGCCGTATCCTCGCGATCGACTCCGTGGATCTCTTCGATCCAATCCGGAGCCGGTCGGGACGCGAGCTCGGGAGACGCGCTCATGCCTGCCGAGGGGTAATTTCTTCGCCGGCAACCGGCGCCGGTGCATTCTCGGCGGCCATTGTCTCCCCGTCCTTGGTCTCGGCGAAGGCCTTCGCCACGCACTCATCCCAACGCGCGCGGTGGCGTCGCAGGCCGGCGGTCACCAGGTCCGCCAGCGGCCGGTAGCGCGTGTAGTCGCCGGCGTAGTCGTCAAGTCCGTCGGTCACGTTGAACCGCGGACGGGAGAACACCTGACGAAATGCCCTGCGCCGCAGCTCGTCGCTCACGCCGACGGAAAAGAAATCGGACAAGTCGCTTTCCCCGTGCAGAAGCTCAAGCGAGGGCATCTGGGCGTCCGTTCTCGCCTGCGCCGGCGGCTCCGTCGGCGATTGCGCGACGTCCCGATCCTGCTCCGATTCCAACCGCGCCGCCTGCTTACGGCGCGACCAACGCCTTAGAGGATTCTCCGCTTCCCGGGTCGTTAGGTTGTCTTCACTGCCCATAATCGCTTGCCTCCGTCCAGTTCTTGCGCCGACGCTTGGTAGGGGGCGCGGGATCGTAGTTGGCCATCACGTACTCCTCCAGCCGGCGGCGGATATCGGGGGCGATCGGGACGGCAAACACGCTGTCGTCCGCCTCCAGATGCGCGCCGGCCTCGTCGTAATCCGCTGTTACCGCGTGGGGTGTCAGCTCCCCATCCCTGCCGGTGCGGCAGATCACAAACAGTGAAGGCTGACGACCGACCAGGTTGTACCAGTAGCTCTCCGCGGCATCGCGATGCAGTGACACACGCAAGCCGGACCACAAATGCTGCTCAACCTCGCCGGATCCGATTCGAATGGATCCGCCGCGAATGCCATCCCCGTCAGCGCCAACCTTGAGCACGGCTACGGCGGCCCATTGGGGATACGCCCAAGGTCCATGGCGCCGAGTGCGCCGCTCCATGACTAGCGATACCGGGATCTCAATCTTCCGCGACTCACTCATCGAATCGCTCCTCGTGCACCCGCGGCCCATCCGAGCCGGAGCGCGCAACTTCGCGCGATTGGTGCGGCCTCGATGCCATCACGGTTGCGACTCGTTGTTCGGCTCGAAGACCGAGAATTCGGACTTGTCGAGCCGATCGTCCTGATTGCTGTCCAGACGCGTCCACTGCGATTCAAGCTCCGGGCTGGCCGCGGCCTCGGACGCGGAGATGCTGTTGTCTTGGTCGATATCGAAAAAGACGAACCGCTTATCCACCTCTTCCAGCACCTGCCCCTGATGGGGTGACACCGGTAGATCCTGAACGGTGGTCCCTTGCGCCTCGGGGCTTCTGGTCGTGGTGTTGGCTGGGGCCCGCTCGAAAACTTCGAGCTGATGCTTGGTGGCGGGCACTTCGCCGCTTACGGATTCGGCGGCGGCGACCAGACCGGGCAATGAAAGCGCCGCGGCGGCGAGACCAACCGGCAATAGGCTCGGAAACATGGGCGACCTCCTCGGGAAAAAGCAGTCTTCACGTATATCGCTTATCAAGATGCGTGCCCGAAGGAGCGGCGACTTCCGCAGGTGAGAACTTTATCTGCCTCGATCTAGGCGAGGGGAGCTCGCGGGGAAGAAACGGCGCACTGCGCAGCGCAACTTAGAAGCAGGCGCCAACGCGAGTCGTTCAGCTTGTGGCCAGTCGTCGTGGGTCGGCAGAGCCAAATCCACCATGGCCGGGGCAAATGCCCCGCTTCGGATAGGTTCGGCTAGGTAAGGACGTCGGCCGATTTTGCCGGCGAGAGAGCTCGGGGATTCGGATCGGATAAAGCCGCTTTCAGTCCGTTCCAAGTCTAGGCGATTGGTGGCCGGTATTTTCAAGCCCCTTCCGCGCTGGCCAAACCCCGGTCCGAGATCCGCGCCACTCCGACGGCGAGCCGATCGAACGCGGGTAAGGCATTTGATCAATCACAACAGGTGAGAAAGTGCACGGGAAACGAGGGGCGGACGAATGGATCGGTTCGACCTGCGACAAGAGTGTCCGGCGCAGCCCAGTCGCCCCGGTCGAATTACCTTTGCAAAGCAGGGTGAAAAGCCTGAGCTGGGTTACCTAATCGAGGTAGAGCCATCGCTCCCGACAACCGCTTTCGGTTCTCACAGGGCCCGATCCGGGCCAAATAATGTTCACTCACCGCCGGATTAATACTAAAAATAAAGAAGGTATCTCGGCTCGCGGGACACGGAGCGGCCTATCCAAGACCTTCCTGCCATTAGGTGGTTGAAAAACACATGTCTTATTTAACATGCACTTACCAGACCTGTTGGCGTTCTCGACAGTTTCATCACTCGCTGTACGTGTTTTCTTGGCCGGACCCGATAAGTATATTTTATGCCCACATCATCTTGACGTAGGTGCGTTTATCTTGGACTCTCGCGCCGTAAGGACTATTTGACGGTGGCTAGTGGTAACCGCACTTGTCAATGGGTCTCGCGAGACGACGCTTCGGCACTCATCGTCCCCGCCTGACCCATGACTTTGCTCCACCCCGTTTAACAGTCGAAATAAGAAATGCCTAGGGAGCAACGATTCGACGTTGCATCCAGGTGGTATGTCCCTACCAAAGAACGGAGAAGCTAACTGTGGCGCAAATTGAAGATATGAATAGGCGGCGATTTCTTTCCTTTACCGGAAAGGCGGGATTGTCCGCGTTCGTGGCCCAGGCAGTCGGAGTCAACCTCGGCATGATCGATGTCGTCTCTGCTCAGACGGGCAAGCGGGCGGTCGAGCCATTCCGCTTCGCGATAATCAGCGACTCGCACCTCTACAGCATGCCGGACCACAAGTTCGACCAGCAGCTCATGGATGCCGTGGCCCAGGTCAACGCCATGACCCCGTTGCCGGACTTCGTGCTGTTCGGCGGTGACATCGCCCAAAACGGGACCGAGGACCAGCTCGTTAAGGGGCAGAAGATCCTTTCGGGCCTGAAGATGCCGATGAAGGTAATTCCCGGCGAGCATGACTGGTATCTGGACATGGGCAAGGCGTGGAACGGACTCTTCGGCTCCGAGACCTGGTCCTTTGATCACAAAGGCGTCCACTTCATCGGCCTTAACGGCATCTTGGTGGAAGATTTCTGGACCCCCGCCGGCTTGACCCCGAAGCAACGAATGACGGCCATGGAGATGCTGGAGAGCCCGATTGGGGGACCCTGGGGTATTCACGCCAAGCAGCTCGAGTGGCTCAAGAACGATGTGAAGGACTTGGCGCCGGACGTGCCGGTTGTCGTATTCACTCACGCGCCGCTCTGGGACTACTACCCCCGGTGGAATTTCCAGACCAGTGACGCGCCTGAGATCCGCGAGATCCTATCCAAGTTCGCCCACGTCATGTCATTCCACGGTCACGTGCACCAAACCGTCTTCAACCAGATCGGCAACATGACTTCCGTGGCCTCGCTGAGCACCTCTTGGCCGTGGCCTTACCCGCCCGTTGCGCTTGAGTTCCCGGCTTCCCAGATGAACCGTGTCGACCCGTCGATTGCCACCGCCGGGATGGGAACGCAAACCGTCGATCTAACCGAGAGTGGCTACGGGATCTACCAGCACCATCCTTTCGAAGACGGGGTGCTTACGGATTTTCTGCAGCGCGGCATCAAGGTCTGAGGAGAAATAGCGATGAAATTCAAAAGTAAAACGATGACGAATACCCTTGGCGCCTCGCTGGTCGTGCTCGCCGTCGCCGGCCCCATGGCGGCATCGGCCTACCCGGGTACCGAAGAAGAGCTTGCCGAGCAACAGGCGGCACTGATTGAAATGGTGAGCCGGGGCTACGACCTCTGGCACGGCGGTCGAGCCGATATGACACAAAACGGTTTGGCGTGCGGAAACTGCCATCCGGATACGGCCGCCTCCAATCCGCAGACGTTCCCGAAATACGTTCCGATGTTCGGGAAGGTCGTCCCCTTCCGGGAGATGGTAAATTGGTGTATTGCCAATCCTCAGCTCGGCGCGAAGCTCGATGTCAATGGAGACGACATGACGGCGATGGAGGCCTACGCCTTTTATCTGCACCGCGGCAAACCGATCGAACCCGGACTCGCATCACGGCAGACCCATCCGGTCGTGGTGGATTCGGGAACCGGTTTTCCGACGAAACCTAGCGGCATCGGCTTCGATAAGTGAGTGTGCGTCGGGGCTTTGGCGTGTAGAAGCCCCACCACCTACTCGCTGGAGTTGCGCCTAAGCAAACGGTTGATTTCCACGCCTCAATTGAGTCTCAATTGAGGCGCGGCTTAAACGGGTCACATCCTGCGGTGAAACTGGTTTTTGTAGCTTGTCTAATCATTGCGGCGGCGCCTTCACTCGCTGAGCAGGCTTGCGACACCAGTCAATATGGGCTGAGCGCTCCTACGGAGCGATTTGACGACAACGGCGACGGCACCGTAACGGACAAGGAATCCGGACTGATTTGGATGCGATGCTCAGCGGGTCAGGAATGGAGCGAGGGGAGTTGCGTGGGCGACGCGGCAATCTACGACTGGGCCTCGGCCCAAACTGTAGCGGACAACGTCAACCGCGAGGGGGTCTTCTTCTTCAATGACTGGCGAGTGCCCAAGCTGGGGGAGCTCGCGACCATCGTCGAGCGCCAGTGCAATGACCCGCGGATCAATCTCGCCGTGTTTCCGAACACACCCGCAGATGCTTTCTGGACGGCAACATCGAGGCCGGGCTCGGACGAGCCTTACGCCTATGTACTTGACTTCGGCCCCGCCGGCGTCGTCCGCGAGCCCAGGGAGCGGAGTCACCTCGTGCGGTTGGTGCGCACGGGGCCTTGAGCAATGACAAGCAATTCGCGAGGCACGCCGGCATCCGTGGGCAGTGCCCCCCGCGACAGACGGAGGACGCGACTGTAGACCCGCGTTTCCGAGGTGGCAGAACGAGCGCGACACAATACGAGCCAAGCTCAAAATCGGCACCCAACCAGGATAGCGTTGCCTGACAAGTGCCATTCAGACTTCAGTACCAATCGGAGGTTGGAGCAAAATGAAACCATGTAATCGTCGGCTCTTTATGATTCAGATCGCCGCCGCGGGCTGCGCCATCGCGGCGAGCCCGTTGGTATTCGCAGAAGATCAAAAACCCAAGGGGAAATTGACCCCGGATGATCCTTACGCCAAGTCCATGGGGTTTCGGCTGGACACCAACGAAGTAGACCAGGCCAAGTATACCAAGCACACGGCCGATCAACACTGCGCCAAATGCCAGTTGTATAAGGGGGTGGAGGGGGATCCGGAGGGTCCATGCTCGTTCTTCGGCAACCGGATCGTACCGGTGAATGGTTGGTGCAGGAATTTCAAGGCGCGAACGTCGTAATCCCAGTAACCTGCGCCCCCGTGTATCAGCGGGGGTTGCTAAGGAACGGCTGATCGGAATGCCTTCTAGGCGTTTGATCGGCTCGCGGTCGGAGAGGCGTGACTCTCGGACCATCAGCGTTTCCCTAAACACCTGCGCGACGCCAAGCGGAAGACCGGCGAAACCGGCGTTCGAGGCGATGATCGGTGACAGTGTCAATTGACGACGAATAGGTCGCGTTGCGCTGACATGTTAGGCGCAGTGATGCAGGGACGCGGCGGCTCGATCCGTCGGGGTTCAACAGCTTGAGGTTCACCCATGCGCCCTAAGAGATGCTTCTCACTCCAGCGATGGATCGCTTTCGGCCGATCGGCTCGTAGCGGCCTAGTCGCCGTTACGCTACTTGGACCCACGATTCTACTATTCGGTTGCGATCAGACCGAACCGGTTCAGCGCGGCTATCGCGGTATGGCGATGGAGCAGTTGTACGACCCTTCGAATGTCGCGTCGCTGGAGGAGATTAATCAGATACCGGAACCGGAGCCGCGAGATCCTCCGGATCCAGAGATCCCCCTGGCCAAGGACATTCATCAGAACGTTCAAGTGCTGGGCGATCTGAATGCGCTCGACTTTTCGCGACTGATGCAGGCGATATCGACATGGGTCGCGCCGGACGTGGGTTGCGAGTACTGCCACAACACCGACGATCTTGCGTCCGACGAAAAGTACACCAAGGTCGTCGCTCGCCGCATGCTTCAAATGACGCGGCGTATCAATTCCGATTGGAAGTCCCACGTCGCCAACACCGGCGTGACCTGCTGGACCTGTCACCGCGGTCAGCCCGTACCCTCGGGAATCTGGTTTGTGAATCCCGGCCCAACGACGGCCTCGAGAACGCTCTACAAGAGAGGGCAACAGAATACGCCCGGGGTCAAGAATATTGCCTACGCCGCTCTTCCCTACGATCCACTGTCGCCCTTCCTGAATTCGGACACGCCAGTCTCCATACAGGGTTTGGATGCGCTCGCCGGAAGCAACCGCCATTCCATTAAGCAGGCGGAGTGGACATATTCTCTGATGATGTACATTTCAAACTCACTGGGCGTGAACTGTACCTACTGTCACGTAACCCGTGCATTCGGTCGGTGGGAGCAATCCACGCCGCAGCGAGTTACGGCTTGGTACGGGATTCGAATGGTGCGCGAGTTGAACGGATCCTATCTCAACCCGTTGAAACCGGTATTTCCCCCGAACCGATTGGGCCCGGAAGGAGATGGCCCCAAGGTTGGGTGCGAAACCTGCCACAAGGGGTCGTACAAGCCGCTTTACGGGGTCAGCATGCTCAATGACTACCCTGAGTTGGCTGGTGTAATGCCGGCGGTCGTGGTCCAGCCGGAAACGCCACCGGAGCCAACAACCTCGACCCCCTAGGGAGACGCTGATTAGATGCCGTCCTGGGATTCGGTCAGCTCGCGGTCCGAGAGGCGCGACTCTCGGACCGCTACATTTTCTCGTCGGTCACACGCGTGAAGATGCCCGGCCGGCCCTGGCCCGGACGGGAACGAATCAATCCACGTCTCCACAACGAGTCAGGGCTTTGTGAACCCGGAATCGACTTCGGGCGGAAAACGCCACTGACACCCCGCGCGCAACCGGCGACAATACGCCGAACGAGCAGCGGGAGGCGGAATCGATGCCGGGCTGGTGGGGCGAGTATCTTGGCGACACGCTTTGGGTGGCGGGCGGTGTGCTGGTGCTGGCCGTTTATCACCTCTACTTGGCCGGCTGCTCGCGGCGAAATCCCTACTGCACCATCCAGAGCGTGAATCGGGAGGCACGCCGGGCCTGGGTCGAGCACATCATGAGCGATCCCGGCAATGCGGTTCTCGCCGTGCAGACGTTGCGCAACTCCACCATGGCCGCGACTTTTTTCGCCTCAACCGCCGTGCTCCTGCTCATGGGCGTGCTCAGCCTCAGCGGCCAGGCGGACAAGCTCGCCGCCAGTTGGCACGTGCTCAACGTATTCGGCTCGAATCACCCGACGATCTGGGTGTTTAAGCTGCTGGTGCTTACGGCGGCCCTATTGGTCGCGTTTTTCAGCTTCGCCATGTCGGTGCGGCTGTTCAACCATGTCGGATACCAGGTGAACCTGCCGCCGGCATTGCGGCCGCCGGCCGTGACCCCGGAGCAGGTCGCCCGACACCTGAACCGGGCGGGCTCGTACTACAGCGTCGGCATGCGCGGCTACTTCCTCGCCGTACCACTGGTGTTCTGGCTCTTCGGGCCGCACCTAATGGCGCTGTCGAGCGTGGTGCTGGTCGTCGTGCTCTACCACATGGATCGAGTTCCGGCGCCCGAGACCGACGCGTGAGGCGTTGCGCCGCCGGATCCGGCCAAGCTCGTATGACGTTGCCGATAGGTCCGTTCTCCCCGGTAGGTGGGCCCGTCGTCTGCTCGTCGTTCCCGTTTTACCCCTCGGAGACTCCTTGACACCATGAGCCATCAGCCGCCGCACCTGTTCGAGCCCCTGAGGATCAAGGACATCACCCTGCGCAACCGCATCGGTGTTTCGCCCATGTGCCAGTACTCGTCCCACGATGGCATGGCGAACGATTGGCACCTGGTGCATCTGGGTTCACGGGCGGCCGGTGGTGCCGGCTTGGTGATTGCGGAGGCCACCGCCGTATCGCCCGAGGGTCGGATCACCCCCGGCGACGCGGGGCTTTGGACCGACAAGCAGATTGAGCCGCTGGCGCGAATCAACCGGTTCGTCAAGGAGCACGGCGCCGTGCCCGGAATCCAGCTCGCCCACGCCGGTCGCAAGGCGTCCGCAGCGCGACCCTGGGAGGGCGAGGCGCACCTCTCGGACGATAGCGAGGGCTGGCCGATCGTGGCACCCAGCGCACTGGCATTCGGCGGCGGTTTGACCAAGGTGCCGCGGGCGATGACCGAGGCGGACATCGCGCAGGCTCAGCGGGATTTTGTCGCCGCGGCGGAGCGTGCGTTAAGCGCCGGATACGAGTGGCTGGAGCTGCACTCCGCCCACGGCTACTTAAGTCACGAGTTTCTCTCGCCGCTGAGCAATAGCCGCGACGACGCCTACGGCGGAAGCTTCGACAACCGGGTGCGATTCCTTCTCGAGACGACGCGTGCGGTGCGGGCGGTGTGGCCCGAGCGACTGCCCTTGAGCGTGCGCTTGTCCTGTACCGATTGGGTCCCCGGCGGCTGGGACGCCGATCAAAGCGTCGAGCTTGCGCGTCGGCTCAAGCAAGAGGGCGTCGACCTTATCGACTGTAGCTCCGGCGGGGCGGTGCCGGACGCGCAGATTCCGGTCGGTTCGGGATTCCAGGTGCCGTTTGCCGAGCGCATCCGGCGCGAGGCGGAGATCGCCACCGCCGCGGTCGGCATGATTACCGCCCCCGCGCACGCCGACGAGATCGTCCG
>JBGSTR010000236.1:0-2745 GCA_041736365.1 Chromatiaceae bacterium
ACCAGGGGTTATCCCCTCCGTGAGGCAGCGGATGTAACCCTCCAGGGCCGCAATCCCCTCGGCGCAGCGCTCGCACGCCGCCTCCGGCGAGCGCAGAGCGGCGCTGAGATCGCATTCCCGCAACGCACCGGCTAGCTCCGCGGCCAAATGGGCGGCCGAGTCTTCGCCGAGGATCTGCAGCGCACCGATAACATTCTGGAACTTCCGCACCGCACCGTCGGTCCCGCCCGGAGGGGCCCCGGCCTGCCGCCAGGCGACGATGGCACCTTCGATGCCGGCCAGCTCGCCGCGCACCTCGCGTAAGGTGACCGCGCTGAGATCGGCGCCATAGGGGTCGGCGACGAGACCTTCTCCGACCAATCGCGCGGCGCGCCCTCCAGCCGCCTGCAGATCGGACTCGATCGACAGCCACTCGGTGGCGAGAAACTCCAGGCGCAGACCATCGGCTCCCGCATCGCTGGTCTGCAGCTCGGCGAACCCGTCCGCCAGCTCGCGCAGGCGGCGGGGTAGATCACCGGGGTCGACGGCCTCCAGTGAGGATGCCAATGTGAGCAAAGAGGCGCGCAGGGTCTTCGCCAGGGCAGAGTCGCGGGGCGCGTCCTGGGCGTAACGCTCGAAGAGCTCCTTGAGCGCTTCCAGCTCGCGCAGGGCGTCGTCAGCGCTGCCGCTCATGACGGCGGACGCGCTGACGATCGAGTCGTCGCCGTCCGCGGACGGGAGATAGCGGGCGCGCACGCCGGCGACCTCGGGCGAGGGATCGGGATGCTTCGCGAGACCCTGGAGCAACGCCTCGATGAGCGACCTGAAATCGTCCTCGGGCCACTCGGGGGGGTCCTGCGTGAGCGCCTTCAAGACCCGATCCACGCGACCGATCAGGGTACGTTGCGGGGCCTCGCCCTCGATCTGCCCTTTCTGCAACCCGTCCGCGTAGGCCTCCGCCAGGACGAACAGGTCGGCCAGGCTGCCCTCGCGCAGATAGCGGTGGAGCTGCTGGAACAACTGGGTGAGGTTGGCAAGCCCCGCCTCATCTCCCCGGTACCACTGCACCAAGTGCCGGTGGAACAGCGGACGGACCTTGAACAGGACCGCGGTGAGCGATTGCATTACCTCGCAGGAGGCGCTTTCCCCCTCCCCGACCAGCACCGAGCCCGGCACCAGCAGCTCCGCCTGGGATAGCGGTGGCGCGCCCCTGCTCTCGCGCAGATCGTTGATGGTGGGCCATAGGCCGAGTGGCGGCTCGGCCGCCGGGGCGCCCAACCGATCGAGATAGCTCGAGAGCTGAATCAGGGCGAGGGTCATCGCCTCCGCAGCCTCGTCGGGGTTGCTTACGCGGCCGTCCGCCATGCCCTCGCACATCCGGCGCATTTCGTCGACCAGACGCGCCGGCATGGTGAGCTGCAGGGCACGCAACACCCCGCGCACCTCGAACAGCGACTCCACGGCATCGCCCAGCTCGCTCCGATCGGCGTTGTCGCGATAGGCGTCGACAACGGCGTGCACGCGGCGCAAGGTCGACTCGATCTCACCCTTGACCCACCTCAGACCGCGGCCGGCGTTGTTCTCTGTCATCGGTGGTGCCTACTCAATGGCGCGCTCAAAGTCCTTCAGGGAAGACGAAAACCGGCGACGGAACGACGCAGCTCGGCGGCGAGATCGGCCAGCTCCTCGACCGACTCCGCGGCTCGGCGCGTGCCGTCGGCGTTCTCCTCGGTGATGGCACGTACCACCTGCACCGCCTCGTTGATCTCGGCGGACTGGCGTGACTGGCTCCCGGACGATCCGGCAATGCGTTTGGTCAGCTCCGCAATGTAGGCGGACACATTCTCGATCTCGCGCAACGCGTCGCCGGCGTTCTCCGCCAGGTTGGCGCCCTCGACCACCCCTCCGGTGCTGGCCTCCATGGAGCTCACCGCCTCGTTGGTGTCCGCCTGGATGGTTCGCACGAGAACCTCGATCTGCTTGGTGGCGTTGCGCGAGCGCTCGGCGAGCCGCTGGACCTCGTCGGCGACCACGGCGAAGCCCCGACCCGACTCGCCCGCCACCGCCGCCTGCATGGCCGCGTTCAGTGCCAGAATGTTGGTCTGATCGGCGATGTCGTCGATCAGCTCCACGATCTCGCCGATCTCCTGGGAGCTCTCGCCGAGGCGCTTGATTCGCTTGGAGGTCTCCTGGATCTGCTCGCGGATCGCGTCCATACCCTGGATGGTATCGCGCACCGTCTGGGCCCCGCGACTCGCCACCTCGACGGATCGCGACGCCACCTCCGCGGACTCGCCCGCGTTGCGTGCAACCTCGTTGATTTGCGCGGTCAAGGATTGGATGGCGCTGGAGGCCTGACTGATCTGTTGCGACTGTACGCCGCTGGCCTCGGCCAATCGCGAGGCGATGCCGCGGCTCTCCTGGGCCGACTCGCTGACCTTTTCCGAGGTCGCGTTGATGGTGGCGACCAGCTCGCGCAAGGCCTCGATCGCATAGTTGATGGAGTCGGCGACCGCGCCGGTCTTGTCCTCGGTGACCGTGGCCTCCACCGTGAGGTCCCCGTCGGCCAAATCACTGATCTCGTTGAGCAGTCGCAGGATCGCGCGCTCGTCCCGCTCGCTCTGGGCCTTGGACCTTCGCTCGCTGCGGCGGGCGGCGAGCAGCAGGCGCAGTCCCACCAGGAGCAGGCTCACCAGCGCCAGCGCAACCAGCAGGGGCACGATTACCGGGCCGACGGTCAACGGCCCGACGCGAAGCAGGCTCATG
>JBGSTR010000239.1:0-9347 GCA_041736365.1 Chromatiaceae bacterium
GCGATCGCGGCGGACGCGGGCGCCGCGGATGCGATCTCGCGGCGCGGCGACTCGGAGGATGAGCTTGTCGCCGGGGCCTCCGCTCTTGGCGAGGAGGTAGTCCCGGCGGCGGCCGTAGCCGTTGGGCTAGCCGCGCGTTTCGTATTCCGAACCTTGGCTTGTTGGGCCGCCAAGGCGCGTTGCTGCTTTACGTAATTGCCGTAATCCGGTCCCTTGCCGACAATCGTGACCTTGGTGCCCACACCAACGTGCTCAAACAATACCGGGGCCATCTTGCTTGGCATGCGGATACAGCCGTGGGAGGCGGGCCGGCCGGGGCGGGGAATCGGTCCCGCGTGCAGGCCGATTCCGTCGTAGGTCACGCGCATGAAATAGGGCATCTTGGCGCCCTCGAAACGGGCACCGCTGGGAACCGAGTCCCGACCCGTCTTGGCGTCCGTTCGAATTACCTTGCCGCCCTTGCCGTAAATCTTCCCGTAGAGGTTCGAGCGCTTGTTCTCGACCTTCTCGAGCACCTCGAACTCGCCCACCGGCGTCGGATGCTTGGAGACCCCCGAGGCAATCGTGGTCCAGCCGATCTGCTCGGGGCCGTCGTAGAAGCGCGCCTTCTGCTCATCCGTGTTGATAACGATACGCGAGACCTTGCGACCGTCGCCGCTCCACTCGTAGAGCTTGCCGGGCTTCGGCTTTTTTTCCTGAGGTTGCGGAATCGGCTCGGGCTCTGCCGCCACGGGTTGGGCCGCAACCTCGGGCTTCGGCGCCGGCGCCGGCTTCGGCTCGGCCCTGGTGATGAGCTGCGTGATCTCGGTGCAGGCGCTTAACGTGAATGCTGCCGTCGCCGCAAGCGCTACTTTGAACAGCAGCGCGGCCGCAGGACGCCCGGAAGGTTTTCTAGCCATGGTGCTCGTTGTCCAGGCGCAACAGACATCACGCGCCGAGAGTTACTAAAGGATCGCGCTAGGATAACGCGCGCTACGCGATTGGTCACGTCCACCTGCTGCGAGCTACGCACCCCATATGCTTCTAACTGAAGCGTTTTCGCGAGGCGTGTGCGAACTTTAGACGTGAGTCACCGCGTACACAAGACCTCGAATCACCAATGGGGCACGCCGTATCCACACTCGACACTGCTCTATATCTGTGTGGTTATTGGCACCGTGACCGCAGGCGTCGCTTTCGGCCGCCGGCCTCGCCGATGCGTGGTATGCAGCTCGGGTCCGGCCACCTGTTCGATGCGAGAATCCCGGATCTAGTCTTTGCCGTCGCGAGCCAGGTCCGCGATCACGCCCGCCAGACCGCCCACCACGCGCGCCGTACGCTCGTAGTCGACCTTATCCGGAGTGTCCTCCGCGGTGTGGTAGTGGTCATAGCGGTAGAAGGCGGTGTCCGTCACCATGATCGCTCGGTAGCCCGCCTGCCAGAAGGACCAGTGGTCCGACCAGCCCACACCCGGAATGCGCTCGGGAACGGCGGAGCCCTCGGCGGGGAAGGCGACGTGTCGCCGAAAGGATTCGAGTGCACCGCGCACCAGCGTGCGCGAGCCGAGATTGCCGACAAACCCGATAAAGTTGGCGGTATCCGGGTAGAACCAGCGCAGCGGAAACGGATACTGCTGGCTTCCGGGCTCGTCGGAGTAATGTCCGATGGTCTCCAGCGAGATCATCGCCCGGATGTCGTCGCCGCGTGCCTGCGCAGCCTTGGCGTGGACCAGGCTGCCCATCTCTGCCGTGTAGGCGAAGGGCGATTCCTCGTTGACGAAGGCGACGAAGCGAACGGTGCGCGAGAGCTCACGCCCGCGGAGCACCCGAGCCAGCTCCAATAGAGCTGCAACGCCTGAGCCATTGTCGTTGGCCCCGGGGCTGCCGCGTACCGAGTCGTAGTGGGCGCCGACAACGACGATTTCCGCCGGATGGGACCGCCCCCGCTGCTCGGCCACGATGTTGCGAACCGAAAGGCCGCCGCTCTCGAACGCCTCGCCGGCGGGTTGATAGCCCAGCTCGACGAAGGTCTGCTCGATATAGTCCGCCGCCGCGCCGAGGGCCTCGGGACGCCAGATGTTGCGCTCACCAATGGCGTCCGCCAGCGTCCGCACGTGCGTCGAGAGCCGATCGCGAATCCCGGCTTCCTCAGCGCTGACGGGAGGCAGCGGACCGCTGTGAGATCTGCCTGGCATCCGCAGATTGTGCAGCAAAACCCCGAGAGCTACGGCCCCGAGCACGGCGAGCCACATCAGCTGGCGCATCACACTAGGCTCTTCAGTTCTGAATAAGACAAGACACGGATACGGCCTACAATTGGCTGATCTACAGTCGGAGGATTCTCGAATGGCAAAGATCACGCTAGCGGAGCTTCAAGCCAAGCTCGGCGACATCAATGTACCGGACGAGGAGATCGCGGCATACCTGACCGGAAAGCCCGACGACGCAATTCCATTCGGCCCGGCCTTGATGCCGGATCCAGCAAAGGTAAGCACGGAGAGTGCGCTGGAGGAGCTCCAGACCGAAGCGGCAGTCGCCTCGGGCATGATGAACGCCTTCGACCGGCTGCGCCGCCGCAAGCGTTTCGAGGCCCGGCTCGGCAAGGAAGACCTGCCTATCGTCTACGCCGAGGGGGACTCCTGGTTTCAGTTTCCTTTTTTGATCAAGGACATCGTCGACCACCTCCAGGCCACTCACTTGGTTTGGTGCACGAGCAAGGCCGGCGACACCTTGCAGAATATGGTCTTCCAGAAGCCCGAGTACTTGAACGAGCTGACCAAGCTGTTCGATCGGGGGCTGAAGGTTCAGACCTTTTTATTCTCAGGCGCGGGTAACGACGTGGTCGGAAAAGGCCCGGACGGCGACGCAGCCTTGAGCCGAATCGTCCGGCCATACAATGCAGGGCGCAGCGTTGCCTGGCACATTGAGACCGATGGCCTGAGCGACACCCTGGCCTTCATCGGAAAGGCCTACCGGCACGTGCTCGACCAACTGGAGGCGGCATTCCCCACCCAACACTTCCGCGACCTCAAGGTGGTCATCCACGGCTACGATTATTCGCCCACGCGCGGCGTTCCCAACGGCGACCCCGACCGACCGTCGTATGCCCGCGACTGGACGGGCGAACCGCTGTCCGCCCTCGGTTTTCCCAACAACGAGATCGCCGGCAAGGTCGTCGTCGCGCTCATCGATCGACTCAACGACATGACCAAGACCGTTTGCGACGCCTATCCCCGCGCGGTGCACGCGGACTTAAGGAAAAGTGTGCCGCAAGGCAAGTGGGCCGACGAGCTGCACCCGACCGACGCCGGATTCGCAAGCGCCACGGCCAAGCTTCGCACCTTCTTATGAACGAACGGAGCAAGCCCTAGTGGACTGGGTCGATGAAGAGGTTGCGTTGCTGTCGCGAAACCTGTCGCGCGCCGAGCGCAGCGCGCTGGACAATGCGATCCGCGAGGCCAGAGCGGCCGGGGAAAAAGGCGAGGCAAAGCCGCTTGCGCACGGCCGCTGGTTGAATGTACGACCAGACCCCATCGATTTTCGCGACCGCCCGTACGTCCCCGGTCTGCTGGCGCTTGCGCAACGGCTCGATCCGGCCCCGGAGCTTGCGAGCCTACCGGTGCGCGATCAGGGCTATCTCTCTTCTTGCACCGGTATGGCCTTGGCCACGGCCATCGATCTGCTGCGGCGACGGCAATGGTCGGCCGACGGCGGGACACGACCGCCGCCGGAGCCGGTCAGCGCCCGGATGCTCTATGAGATGGGCCAAGCCTTCGACGAACACCCGGACGACGGGCTGCGGGGCTCCAGCGCGCGCGGCGTGCTGCGCGGATTCTTCCACAATGGCGTGTGCCGGGAAGTCGAGGAGGACGATTCACCGGAGATCGTGCCCGGCGGCCATTGGCGCTTCACCATCGACAAGGCCAAGGACGCCCGCGGAGTCCTGCTCGGAGTCTATTGTCGGCTCAGCCATGTACTGCTTCATTACCACTGCGCGCTAAACGAGATCGGCGCACTCGTGGTTTCAGCCAAGATCCATGACGGCTGGCACCCGGGGAAGCCGTTGGCCGAGGATGGGCGCATTCAATGGGATGGCACCCAAGCGTCCGTCGGCGGCCATGCCTTCGTCATTGTTGGCTACGACGACGAGGGATTCCTGATCCGCAATTCCTGGGGCCCGGGCTGGAGCACCTGGACCGGCCCCGGCGACACACATCAAGTCGGCGTTGGCCATTGGTCGTATGAAGACTGGGAACGAAACGTGATGGATGCATGGGCCATCCGCCTCGCGGTGCCCACGCGGCATCATGTGCAGGCGGTCGGCGGCTACTTTGGCGGGCGCGGCGTTCCGGCATCGCAGCCGCCCGCATCCGCGCGGAGGATTCTGGTCAACGGTCACTATCTCCAGATGCTCGATGGCCGCTTGGTGAGGAGTGGCACGTACAACTGCGATCAAGAGTCAATGAAGGAGACCGCAGCGCTGCTCCGCCGCACCAATGACTATGACCACCTGCTCATCGTCGTCGAAAGCGGGCTCGATTCCTTGGATACCATGGTGGAGCGCGCCGCCGTCCTGACCCCCTATCTGAAGGCCAATCGCATTTATCCGCTATTCGTCTGGTGGCGCTCGGGTGCCCACGATCTCGCCGGCGAGCTGCTCGAGGATCGCGCAAACCGGCTGGAGTCGCGTACGGGCGGAATCCCTCAGCTTGGCGCGCGTCTGCTTGAAAGCTTCGCACGAGACTTCCTGCAACCCTTGTGGCGAACCTTCGAGGGCGAGGCGGAGCGCGCATTCACGGACCAAGACAGCTCAAGGGGGCAGGGGTGGGACGCGCTCAGCGAATTGCTCAACGCGGCGAATGATCGCGACGATCCGCTCGAGATTCATGTGCTCGCACACAGTGCCGGCGCGGTGTGGCTGGCAGGGTTATGCGACCGGCTGCTTCGTGACTCGCAAGAACCCCGCGACCAGAAACAGGATCTGCCGGGGGCGAATCGCGTATTCGCCACGGTCAATCTACTCGCGCCGGTCTGTTGCCCGGATTTGTTCGGCGACCAATGCAAACCGCTATGGACGTCGGCCTCGCCCGATGAGGACTCACGGGCGCCTTTGGCCCTATACACCCTTGACGAGAAAGCCGACGCCGATGATCGCATCGGCGCTTATCGCGGCTCGTTCCTCGAGCTTGCGCGCCGGGTATTCCCAATCGGCGGACGGGTCCCGCCGCTCGGAGGCGAGCCGAACGAAGTGCTGGGACACGGCAGCGTGGCACGGAAAATCGGGCGCCGTCACCACGTGCGCTGGTTTCCGGTCGCAGGCAAAGACGTTCAATCGCCATGCCGGAGCCACCGTGACCTGGTCAACGACACCGCGGTGCTTCAGCATGTCTTTCGTCGCATCCTGGCAAACGACGAGCTTTCCTTCACTTTGGATGTTCCCTGATCCCGCATTCGGGTCCCGCATTCGACTTGGGAAGGCGCACGAGCAGGTTGCGGTCCCTTAGAGCGGCGAACACCCGGGCTGACGACCCGCGGCACGGGCTTGCCGGTAGATCTCGACGGCCTCCGCCATGCCCTCGGCCAGCTCCTCCATGCGCGTGTCGTGCGAGGGATGGGTCGAGAGGAAGGCCGGCGGTTGATCTCCGCCGGCGGTGGCCATGTTGCGCCAGAGCGCGACGCTGGCGCGAGGATCAAAGCCGGCCTCCGCCATCAGATCGCGACCGATAACGTCCGCTTCGCGCTCGTGGGTTCGGCTGTAGGGCAACAGCAGCCCGTACTCGGCGCCGATGCCCAGCGCATTGCGCAGCACCTCGTGTCCGAGACTCCCCGGCTCCTCGGCGAACAAGTCCACCAGCATCAGCCCACCCTGGACCGCGAGCTCTTGCGTCAAGCGCTCGTTTGAGTGGGCCGCCAGCACGTGCCCGATCTCATGGCCGATGACGGCGGCGAGCTGATCGGGCGTCCGGGCGACACTCAGCATGCCGGTATGTACGCCGATCTTGCCGCCGGGCAGCACGAAGGCATTGGGCGAGGGGTCGTCGAATACGGCGATGGACCAACTCCCGTGCGGCTGCGGCAGGGCGCCCACCAACGCCTCGGCAACGCAGCCGATGTAGGCACGAATGCGGGGGTCGTCGTTCAGCGGGCGGGTCCGCAGCAGCTCTTCGAAGCTCTGTTCGCCGAGCGCGGTCATCTGCGACTCCGGCACCAGCGTGACCTGCTTGCGGCCCGTGGGTGACTCTTCGCATCCGGCGAGCACGGCGGCCAACAGCAGGACCGGCAGGACGATTGAGCGGAACGGATAGTGGCGTCGGCTGTGCATGGTATGAGTCGTAGAGCGAATTCGGTCGAGCGGAAATAGCCATCCGGCGAAGTAAATTTAGTATCAGCCGATACGAACCAAAAGAGTTGGCTCGCTTGATACTTCTACAGCGGCTGACGGACATAGGGCGGGCCGGCGCCGAGGTTCCGATCCAGCTTTCCGGCGGAGCCAGCTTGCGCCATGAAGGATCGTCTCGCGACACCGCTCGGCACATAGAGCACATAGAACTACGAGACGTAACCCGAAATGCTCCTGGGCCTCGTCGCTCCGACACGGCCGCCTCGGCTACGGATCGACCGCGAGCACCGGCTCCGGGTTGGGCCGGGATCCTGGTCATCGAGCGTTCGTCCTTGCCACTTCGATCATCCGTAGTGCTAGACTGTAGTCTTGGTATGTATGACTGAATCGTAGTCCTCACTCTGGAGCTTGGTGATGGGTCACCCGATATCCATCCGCTTGGATGATGACACCCAAACGACGCTGGAAGATGCCGCCAAGTCGAGGGGCATCGGACTGGCGACCTACGTGCGCGAGTTGGCCGCGAGCGAGGCTAGGCGTCTTCGGCGAGAGCGCATTCGGGCGCAAAGCCGCGCCGTCGGGGCCTTTGTCGCTTCGTCGCCCGAAGGGCAGTCCTTTTACGCCGATTGGGGGACTCCCACCACCGACGGCGAGTCCCGGTGAATCCTTCGGAAAAGGCGACGGCGGGCCAGATCGTCCTGCTGGATTGGCGCGACGCCCTGCCGAAGGAACCGAATAAACGGCGCCCGGCGGTCGTGATCGAGGACGGCGGGCTGTTCGATGAGACCTACCCGAACATCATCCTCGTGCCCTTGGCGGAGGACCCGCACCTGGCGATTGCCGACCTCGCGGTCCAGATCCTGCCTACGCCGGAGAACGGCTGCACCAAGGCCTGCTTCGCCCTGGCCCATCATGTCACGACCACGTCAAAGCAGCGAATTGCCTCGACGCCCTCCCGCATCACTGACGCGCAGCTGATCGAGATTAGGCGCCTGATCGGGATCGCAATCGGACTGGAATGAGGGGCACCATCAAGGTCAGAGCCCTTATCGCTCAACCCTCGAGCACGTCGCCGATGAATGGATTCTCCGGTACCAGGTTCTCGACAGTTACCCCATAGGCATCCCGAAAGGGCCGGCCGGCGCCGCGGCGGCCGGACCACTTCAGCTCGAAGGCGCGCAGCCGTTCGTCCTGGCGGATGACCAGGTCCAACCTCCGACTGGGTGCGGGAGCGCTAGAAATAGAGCTCTGCCGGTGAGCCAATGAGGGCGTTGCGCTTGGCCACCTCGGCGATGGTCCAGTTCCCCCCAACAGGGCGCCGATATCCGGGCGCAGGGCGGCGGCGTCGTCTTACCAACCTGGCGAGCGCCCAGCACTAAACCAACCTTTGTGCCGGACAGGATCTCCGCCAGCAGGGATTCAGCGGTTCTCTTGATATACACACATGACCAAATAACCTGGGATTTGTAGATCACAATGGCACGGTCGATCGACCGCTAGGTTTTGAAACGGGGTTGGGCCGGTAGGCTCCGTGCCGGCCGCGGTTGCCGCGTTGCGGTTCGCTTCGCAACGCAGTCGTTTGGGTGACGCGAGGAACCCCAACGTCAACCCATCGCGAGCGCCGCATGATGCAAGAGGGTATCCCGCGCAGGGTAATAGATGGAAAGCGCGCGCCAGCAAGGGCCGATTGAAATGCCCGTTGGCGACAGAGCTAAAGCTCCGGGATTGTGACTCCGAGCGCATAGCCCTCAAAACAATACGGGTTGAGAAACTGCCGCCGCCACAGCAACCGACGTTCTGGCAACGTTAAACCGGCCTCGTCGCAGAGCATCTCCCAATCACGCAGCATGACCGCGATCTGGGCATCGATCAGGGCGCGGGCCTGGTCGGTGCCGAGCCCGAAGACGCCGGCCGCGCCCAGACAGGCGCTCAGCCGGCTGTCGCGGCGCTGACCGGTCAACAACATGGCCTGGCTGGCCTCGCCGCCGGTGCGCGACTGCGGGCAGAGATCATAGGCCGGCGTCAGCCGATAGCTTCGGCCATCCCAGAAGGCCGCGTGATTGCGGGCGTGGTCGTCGGTATTGCCGCACAGGACATTGAAAACCATGCGTCCGAACAGCTCTATGAGCGTCCGGCGAGGGTCGGCAAAGTCGCGACGCACACGGTGCGCCAGGTCCTCGTAGCTGGCGTAGCGCGCCTCCATCTCGCGCAGCCCGAGCAAGGTGAGGGCGGACAGCATGGCCCGGCGCTGCCAGCTCGCGCCATTGCGGACGCGATCAAAACGCTCGATCAGCAGCACCTCCCGGCCCAGGACCCGGGTGAGAGCAACCGGGGCGACATCCAGGCCCATCCGATGTGCCAGACGCATCGCCAGGTACTCGGCCTTGACCAAATTGAATACATCGGTGCTGGTGGAGAACTTGGCGATGAGCTTGCCGGCCGGGCTGGTCAGCAGCGCCTTGGGTCGGGCGCCGCCGACGGAGGTTCCGTGTTGCAGCGCCAGGGTCAGCGCCGGGGAAAGGGGCTCGCCACGCTCCAGGCGCTCGGCCGCATCCAGTAGATCCGCGAGACTGTCCTGCTCGGCCTCTCGCGCTCGGTAGGCGGACGGCGAGGTCTGAAAGTCCAGGGCACCGATCCGATCGGAGCCCGACTCCAGCAGATAGGTTAGCTCGTCGAAATCCACCCGCGCCGCGTCAGGACCCCGCTGTCCGGTCAGACGGTTGACGATGACGCGGCGTCCCCAGGCATCCGGGGCGGCGTCGCGCAGGCAGGACGGGAAGCCGTCGTCGCGCAGGCGCAGCTCGCCCGATTCCAGTGGCAGCTCATCGGGGAACAGGCTGATGGCATCGTCGCGTGCCAGGTAGGAACGGCCATAGACGAAGCCGTAGCCGCCGCGCACATCTCGTCGCAACAAACCGGCCACCACCGGCTCCGCGGCAGCCGGGAGCCAGACCCAGATATAGGCCCGATCGGCGGCTGGCGCGGCGCTAGAAGTCATCGTCCAACGGCTCCTCGCCCCCGCGGATACG
>JBGSTR010000249.1:0-1820 GCA_041736365.1 Chromatiaceae bacterium
GGTCGTGCGCGTTGCCGGTGTAGACGTAGCGCAGACCATTGGCTCGCGCCCGCTCGCGCGCGCGGCGCAACGTGCTCAGCGGCGTCGAGGGCGCGTCGCGCATCTTCCAGTCGGGGTGGAACGCCGTGAAATGCAGGGGCACATCGGGGCCCAGCTCGTCGGCGATCCAATGCGTCATCGCATCCAGCTCCGCCTCGCCGTCGTTGTAGCCGGGAATCAGCAGGGTCGTCAGCTCAAGCCACACCGAGGTCTCGTGGTGCAGATAGCGTAGCGTGTCGAGCACCGGCTCCAAGTGCCCGCCGCAGACGCGACGGTAGAAATCCTCGGTGAATGCCTTCAGGTCGACGTTGGCGGCGTCCATCGCTCCGAAGAGGAGGTCGCGCGCCTCCGGGCTGACATAACCGGCGGTCACGGCGACGTTGCGAATGCCGCGCTTGCGGCACTCCGCGGCGGTATCCACCGCATACTCGAGAAAGATCACCGGATCGTTGTAGGTGTAGGCAACGCTGCGGCAGCCCAGCTCCGCGGCGCGAGCGGCAATCGCGGCGGGTGTCGCCGACGCCGCCAACGTATCCTGCTCGCGGGACTTGCTCATGTCCCAGTTTTGGCAGTAGCGGCAGGCCAGATTACAGCCGGCAGTTCCGAACGAAAGCACCGGCGTGCCGGGTAAAAAATGATTCAACGGCTTCTTTTCGATGGGGTCAACACAGAAGCCGCTGGAGCGGCCGTACCCATCCAAGACCACCGCACCGTCGCGGCAACCGCGCACGAAGCAGAATCCCTGCTGCCCTTCCTGCAGCCGACAGGCACGCGGGCATACGTCGCATTGCACCCGGCCGTCCGGGAGGCGGTGCCAGAGCTTGGTGACATGGGATTGCATTTTTCTGTGGCCTCGCGCAATGCAGGGCGGTCGCGCGGGTTCGCCCGGCGGCGCCGGTTTGACTAGAATTGTAGCGGCTTCACCATCACAGGAATCCGCGAGCGTGAATACCGACCGAGACCCTACCGTCGCCGGCTTGTTCTATCCCGCCGATCGCAAGGCCCTGCGCCGCCGGATTCAGTCGCTGCTCGAGGCGGCGGCCCCGGAGCCGATCGCCGGGCTCAAGGCGTTGATCGCGCCGCATGCGGGTTACCAATACTCCGGACCCATCGCGGCAACCGCCTACGCCGCGCTGGCGCCGATCGCCGATCGGATTACGCGCGTGGTCCTGCTCGGGCCGGCCCATCGCATGGGATTTACCGGCCTAGCCTACCCGGAAGCGGAGCGCCTGTTGACCCCGCTGGGTCCGGTGACGGTGGATCGCGAGGCGCTGGAGTCGCTCTCCGACCTGCCTTGTGTGCATCGCAACGACCCTCCGTTCGACGGCGAGCACTGCCTGGAAGTTCAGCTTCCGTTCCTGCAGACCCTGCTCCGTGAATTTCGGCTGGTACCCCTGCTGGTGGGCGACGCGGCACCCGATGATGTGGCGGAGGTTCTGCGGCGGCTCTGGGGCGGCGACGAGACGCTGATCGTCGTCAGCTCCGACCTCAGCCACTATCTCGACTACGACACGGCCGCGCGACTCGACCGCGCCACCACCCTGGCCATCGAGCGGCTGGAGCCCGAGGCCCTGGATCACCGTCGCGCCTGCGGCTGCACGCCACTGCGCGGCCTCCTGATCGAGGCGCGTCGGAGAGGGCTTTCGGCACACACACTCGACGTTCGCAGCTCCGGCGACACCGCCGGGCCGCGCGATCACGTCGTCGGCTACGGCGCCTATGCCATCGCCTGACACCAGCCCGCTGAGTGCGGGTGAACGGCGGCTTCTGCTCGACTTGGC
>JBGSTR010000333.1:0-8127 GCA_041736365.1 Chromatiaceae bacterium
GCGGCGCGCGCGGGCAAGCGCGTACTGCTCGCGAACAAGGAGTCGCTGGTGGTCGCGGGGGCGCTGCTCATGAGCGCGGTAGCCGAGAACGGCGCCGAGCTATTGCCGATCGACAGCGAGCACAACGCCATCTTTCAGTGCCTCCCTACCGGTTATGGTGTCGGCCGCGCCGAACCCAGCGTAGAGCGAATCCTGCTCACGGCCTCCGGCGGCCCTTTCCTGGACTGGCCAGCCGAACGGCTGGAAACGGTGACCCCGGATCAGGCCTGCGCGCACCCGACTTGGCAGATGGGCCGGAAGATTTCGGTGGATTCCGCGACCCTGATGAACAAGGGCCTGGAGGTGATCGAGGCGAGCTGGCTCTTTCACGTCGACGTAACCCGGATCCAGGTAGTGGTCCACCCGCAGAGCGTCATCCACTCGCTGGTGCAGTATCGCGACGGCTCGGTGCTGGCGGAGCTGGGTAATCCGGATATGCGCACGCCGATCGCCCACGCGCTGGCCTGGCCGGAGCGGCTGGATTCCGGTGTCGCGGCCCTGGATCTATTCGCGGTCGGCCGAATGCAGTTTCAGCCCCCGGACCTGGAGCGCTTTCCGTGTCTCGCGTTGGCATACCAGGCCGCGGATGCGGGCGGCACCGCGCCGGTGGTGCTGAACGCATCCAATGAGATCGCCGTCGCGGCGTTTCTCGATGGACGCATCGGCTTCACCGATATCGCGCGTGTGGTCGAGCGCACGCTCGAGTCGGTCCCGGCGACCGGCGTCGACGGCATCGATCTCGATTATTTGCTTCAGGTCGACCACGAATCCCGCGTCGCAGCGGAACAAATCCTCCGCAATGGGGTCGGTTAACGCACCATGGAATTCCTCCTTGCCCTTGGCTCATTCATCGTCGCGCTGGCGATTCTGATCAGCGTCCATGAATTCGGCCATTTTTGGGTAGCGCGGCGACTCGGGGTCAAGGTGCTGCGCTTCTCCATCGGCTTCGGCCGGCCCTTGCTGAGTCGCCAGCGCAGCCCGGACGACACCGAGTACGTGCTCGCGGCCATCCCCTTCGGCGGTTACGTGAAGATGCTCGACGAGCGCGAGGTCCACCGGGCATTCAATCGCCAGCCGTTGCGTTCGCGGGTGGCGATCGTCGCGGCCGGCCCGGCGTTCAATCTGTTGTTCGCGATCCTCGTCTACTGGGCATTGTTCATCTCCGGAGACACGGGTTTGAGGCCGATGATCGGAGCGGTCGAGCCGGATTCGATTGCGTCTCAGTCGGGGTTTGAGGTTGGCGACGAGCTGATCAGAATCGGCAATCGCGATGCGCGAACCTGGGAGATGGCGGTATTCGCCTTCATGGCCGAGGCCATGGACGGCGGGGACATGGATGTTCGCGTGCGCGACGCGTCCGGGAACGAGATTGGCAGGCGGATCGTCGGCGAGGCGGTGGCGACCCTGCCCGAGCAGCCGGATATTCTCGACCGCCTGGGCCTCTCGCCGAAGCGGCCGGTGCTGCCCGCCGTGATCGGCGAGCTGGTTGCCGGGGACCCCGCCGAACAAGCCGGATTACTACTCGGCGACCGCATCACCGCGGTGGATGGGGCTCCGGTCGCGGACTGGAGCGCGTGGGTCGCCATGGTGCGTGAGCATCCCGACAAGGCGTTGGCCGTCGAGATCTTGCGCGACGGGTCGCCGGCGACGCTATCCATCACCCCGCGCGGGCTCGAGACGCCGAACGGCACCGTCGGCCGCATCGGTGCCGGCGTGTTGTCCCCCGACGATCTCATGGACGACTATCGGGTCGACATTCGCTACGGACCACTCGACGCACTCTATCGGGCCGGGGCCAAGACCCTGGATATGAGCGCATTGATGCTGCGAGTCATGGGCCGCATGCTGATCGGCCAGGCCTCGATGGAAAACCTGAGCGGCCCGATCACCATCGCGGAGACCGCTGGCCGGACGGCCAGCTACGGGCTGGAGTCGTTCGTGAAATTCCTCGCCGTGGTCAGTATCAGCCTCGGGGTGCTGAATCTGCTCCCCATCCCCATCCTGGACGGCGGTCATCTGCTGTTCTTCCTGATCGAATGGGTCAAGGGCAGTCCGCTGTCGGAGCACGCGCAGATGCAGGGCCAGAAGGTCGGCATGATTCTGCTCGCGGCGCTGATGACGCTGGCCTTCTACGTAGATCTATCCCGCCTCTTGGGCTAGCTGTCGCTGTTCCCGTATACTTGGCTCCCTTAACCGCCGTCACGGTGTTCGGCGGCTGCTCCACTCAGGGGATCCCTCTTGCGCGCGACACCTCGTGACCCTCGCCGCGGATGGCGTCGTTGTCTGGCGACGTTCTTTGCGCTAGGCCTTTACAGTCTCGCCGCTTCGGCCGAGCCGTTTCAGGTTGCTGACATTCGCATCGAGGGCCTGCAGCGCATCGCCCCGGGAACGGTATTCAATTACCTGCCGGCCCAGGTCGGCGACTCGGTCGACGACGACGTTACCGGGAACATGATTCGCGCCCTCTACCAGACCGGCTTCTTCGACGACGTGCGGGTCGAGCGCGAAGGCAACGTGCTCGTGATCTCGGTCCAGGAGCGACCCGCGATCGCGCAGATCGAAATCACCGGCAACAAGGACATCGACGAGAAGGCCCTGCGCGAGGCCCTGGCCGACATCGGACTCAAGGAAGGCCGCGTGTTCAATCGCTCGGTCCTCGACCGCATCGAGCAGGAGCTTGAGCGCCAGTATTTCTCGCGCGGCAAGTACGGCGTGCTCATCCAGTCCACGGTCTCGCCGCTGGAACGCAACCGCGTTGCGGTGCGCATCGAGATCACCGAGGGCCTAACGGCGCGCATCAAGCAGATCAACATCATCGGCAATAAGGCGTTCACCGAAAAGGAGCTGCTTGCCGGCTTCGAGCTCGGGCCAACGCGCTGGTACTCTTTCTATGCCAAGAACGACCAGTATTCCAAGCAGAAGCTCGCCGGGGATCTGGAGACACTGCGCTCCTTCTATCTCGATCGCGGCTATCTGAAGTTCGACATCAAGTCGACCCAGGTCTCGATTAGCGCCGACAAGAAAGAGATCTATGTCACCGTGGTCGTCGACGAGGGCGATCCCTACCGCATCAGCGACATCAAGCTCGCCGGGGAGCCGACGATCCCGGTCGAGCAGCTGTTCCCGTTGATCGAGCTGCGGCGCGGCGAGCTGTTCTCGCGCAAGGTGACCACGGAGAGTGCCGAGCGTATCTCCAACAAGCTCGGTGACGAGGGATACGCGTTCGCCAACGTCAACTCCATCCCGGATGTCGACGAGGCGACAAAGCAGGTCGCGGTGACCTTCTTCGTCGACCCCGGCAAGCGCGTATATGTTCGGCGTGTGAACATGAAAGGCAATACGCGGACCCGCGACGAGGTGCTGAGACGCGAGATGCGGCAGCTCGAGACCGCCTGGTTTTCCGCCGAGGCGGTGCGCAAGTCCCGTGAGCGATTGCAGCGGCTTGGTTACTTCGACGACGTAACCATCGAGACGCCCGCGGTCCCGGGCTCGGCGGATCAGGTGGACGTGGACGTCACGGTGAAGGAGAAGCCCGCGGGCAACCTGCTCGCCGGCGTCGGCTACTCTCAGTCCCAGGGCGTGCTCTTCAACGCCAGCATTACCCAGAACAACTTCTTGGGTACCGGCAAGCGGGTTTCGTTCGCATTCAACACCAGTAGTGCCAACACCCTCTATCAGCTCGCCTACAACAACCCCTATTACACCGTCGACGGCATCAGCCGCGGATTCGAGCTGTCCTACCGCGAGACGAACTTCGACCAGTTGATCGGCGCAAACTATACGACCAACGTCGGGGTGGCGGGCATGACGTTCGGCCTCCCGATCTCCGATACCAGCCGTGCGGGTCTGGGTTTGCGCTACCAGTACACCAGCTTTACGGCCGGCGCCTCCGCGCTGGCGCAGGACTTCGTCCAGCAGAATGGCGACGTATTCAACGACTTCATCCTCAGCGCCAGCTATACCAACGATTCCCGGGACACCGCGGTGTTCCCGACGAAAGGCGCCCTGCAAACGGCGCGTGCCGAGATCGCGGTGCCCGGAAGTGATCTCCAGTACTATCGGCTGACCTACCAGGACACGCGCTACATCCCGCTGAGCTCGCGTTTTGTCTTATCGCTGACCGGGGATTTCGGCTACGGCGACGGCTATGGCGACTTGGACGCCCTGCCGTTCTTCGAGAACTTCTATGCCGGCGGTCCGCGCACGGTGCGCGGCTGGGTCGCGAACTCACTCGGACCAAGGGAGACCACGGCGCCCTTCGACCCGGTCGGCGGCAACCTCAAAGTGGTCGGCAGTGTCGAGCTGTTTGCGCCTGCACCCGTAGGCGGCGAGTTCGCCAAGACACTGCGTCTGGGCATCTTCTTCGACGCGGGTAATGTGTGGGAGACGAAGGACACGAGTCTGGTCGCACCGACCGGATTCGATGCCGGCGATCTGCGCTATTCGACCGGCGTTTCGGCAACCTGGCTGTCGCCGGTCGGGGCACTGTCGGTCAGCTTCGCGTATCCGTTGAACGAAAAGGAAGGTGATGACACCCAGACGTTCCAGTTCGGATTCGGGCAGACGTTCTGAGTGCGGCATGGCTGTATTGATCAACCGCTCGCTACTGTTCGCAATCCTTATGTTGCCGCTGGCCGGGGGCGGCGCATTCGCGGTCGACTACAAGATCGCGGTGGTAGACCCAAACCGAATCGTCGAGGCGTCGCCGCAATACGATGCCGCGCGCGAGGCGCTGCAGGACGAGATCGCGGAGCGCGAGCGCAGCCTGCGCACGCAGCAGGACGAGGTCGCGGAGCTGCAACGGAAGCTCGAGAAAGACTCCGCGCTGATGGCCGAGAGCGAGATCCAGCGCCTGCAGAACGATATTCGCAGTCGCAACCGCAAGCTGAAATATGCCCAGGACGAGTTCCAAGAGGACTTCGCGCTGCGCCAGAACGAGCTGCGGACCAAGCTCGCGAAACAGGTGCAGGAGGTGGTCGTCGAGCTTGCCAAGGACGAGAAAATCGACCTGATCGTGAGCGACGGGCTGGTGTATTTCAGCCCGCGGATCGATATTTCCGACAAGGTGATCGAGCGACTCAAGAAGGAGTTCAAGGGAAAATGAGTCGCCGCCGCCGCTGTCCGATCGCGGTCGCTGGGTGACGTTTTGGGGATCGCGCTGAGTGAGCTTTCCGCGCGGCTGGGCGTGAAGTTGCGCGGTAGCCCCGAGGTGGAGGTATCGCGGATCGGCACCCTCTCCGGCTCCGACTCGACCTGCCTGACCTTTCTCGCGGATCCCAGATATCGCAAGCAGCTCGCGCAGACGCGGGCCGGGGCGGTCATACTCGCCGAGTGCGACGCGGACGCCGCCCCGGCGCCGGCCCTGATCAGCGAGAACCCTTACCTGACCTTCGCCCTGGCGGCGCGAATACTGCATCCGGAGGCCGCGGTTTCGGCCGGGGTGCACCCTTCGGCGGTGATCGACCCCAGCGCTCGGATCGATCCGACGGCCTGGATTGGACCGACGGCGGTGGTCGAGGCGGGTGCATGGGTGGGTCCGCGCGTGTTCGTCGGCCCCGGCTCGATCATCGGCGCGGGCGTGAGCGTGGACGAGGACAGTCGCTTGGTCGCACGGGTAACCCTGTGCGAGGGCACGCTGGTCGGGCGGCGCGCTCTGCTGCATCCCGGCGCCGTGATCGGCCGTGCGGGATTCGGATTCGCGAAGGATGGCGAGCGCTGGCTGCGCATCCCGCAGGTGGGGCGCGTACGCTTGGGCGACGACGTGGAGATCGGCGCCAATACCACCGTGGACCGGGGCGCGGTGGACGACACCGTGATCGGCGACGGGGTCAAGCTCGACAACCACATCCAAATTGGACACAACGTGCAGATCGGCGAGAACACCGCGATGGCCGCGAATGTCGGAATTTCGGGCTCCACGCGCATTGGCCGCAACTGCACCATCGCCGGCGCGGTCGGCATGGCGGGTCACCTCGAAATCGGCGACAACGTCCACTTCACAGGTATGGCGATGGTGACGCGCTCCTTTACCGAGCCGGGAGTGTACAGCAGCGGCATCCCCGCCATGTCGAGCGCCGAGTGGCGCCGCAACGTGGCGCGTTTTCGGCATCTCGATGACATGGCACGCCGACTCAAGCGGCTCGATGAGCGCGCCGCACGGTTGGATCGTATGCAGGGGGGGGAGGACGACTGATGGATGCTTCCAGCACCAACGACGCGCACTCGCGAGTGGCCTCCGGCCGGTCCGGCGAGGCCGCTGAAACCATGGATATTCACCGGGTGCTGGAGTTGTTGCCGCACCGTTATCCCTTTCTGCTGATCGACCGGGTGATCGAGCTCAAGCGCAACGAATATCTGATCGCGCTGAAGAACGTCAGCTTCAACGAACCTTACTTCACCGGGCATTTCCCGGTTCGCCCGGTGATGCCGGGGGTGCTGATCGTCGAGGCGATGGCCCAGGCCACCGGGCTCCTGGCGATGGAGTCGCGTCCGGAGGAGGTCGGCGAGAAGGCGCTCTATTACTTCGTCGGGATCGACAAGGCGCGCTTCAAGCGCCCCGTGGAGCCGGGTGACCAGATGATTATCGAGGTCGCGCTCAAGGCGGTCCGACGCGGCATCTGGAAGTTCACCGGCGAGGCGCGCGTCGACAATCGTCTCGTGGCGGCCGCCGACATCATGTGCACCGCGCGGGACTTCGCTGCTTGATCCATCCCAGCGCCGTCGTCGACCCCGGGGCCGAGCTCGACGGCAGCGTTGAAGTCGGTGCCTTCACCATCATTGGCCCCGGTGTCGAAATCGGCGCCGGAACGCGCGTGGGACCCCATGTCGTCCTGCGGGGACCCAGCCGGATCGGTCGCGACAACCGGATCTTCCAGTTCACCTCGATCGGCGAGGACCCACAGGACAAGAAGTACGGCGGCGAGCCGACCCGGCTCGAGATCGGCGATCGCAATCGGATCCGGGAGTTTGCCACCGTTCACCGCGGCACGGTGCAGGACGAGGGCGTGACCCGCATCGGCAACGACAATCTGCTGATGGCCTACACCCATGTCGCCCACGACTGCCGGATTGGCGACAACGTGATCATGGCCAACGCGGCGTCGCTCGGCGGTCATGTGCACATCGAGGATTGGGCGATCCTCGGCGGATTCACCATCGTCCATCAGTTCTGCCGCATCGGTGCCCACAGCTTCTGCGCCATGGGCTCGGTGCTGTCGAAGGGCGTCCCGCCCTATGTCACCGTCGCCGGCCATCCGGCGGAGCCGCGCGGTATCAACAGCGAGGGCCTGCGCCGCCGCGGGTTCACGCGCGAGGCAATCCAGGCCATTAAGCGCGGCTACCGAATCATCTACCAGTCCGACCTGCGGCTGGAGGACGCGCTGGAGCGTATTCGCGAGCTTGAGGCCGAGAGCCCGGAGCTCGCGACACTGGCGGCGTTCGTGGCCAAGAGCAACCGCAGCATCGTGCGCTGATGCTCACCGTCGGAGTGGTTGCCAACGAGGCGTCGGGCGACATCCTCGGTGCCGCGATCGTGCGCGAGATCCGCGCCCGGGCGGGGGCGGTGCGTTTCGTCGGCGTTGCCGGTCCGCGGATGCTCGAGGAGGGCTGCGAGACGCTTTTTCCGATGGAGCGGCTCTCCGTGATGGGTCTGATGGAGGTCTTGGGTCAGCTGCGCGAGCTACTGGGGCTGCGCCGGCAACTGATTCGTTTTTTTCTCGATCATCCGCCCGACGTGTTCATCGGCGTCGATGCGCCGGATTTCAATCTGGGGCTGGAGCGGCGATTGCGCGTGGCCGGCATTCCCACCGTGCATCTGGTGAGCCCGACCGTGTGGGCGTGGCGCCCCGGTCGAGTGAAGGGCATTCGCCGCTCCGTCGATCTGATGCTCAGCGTGTTCCCCTTCGAGGAGCAGTTCCTGCGCGAGCACCGGGTCCCGGTGCGCTATGTCGGTCACCCGCTGGCCGACGAGATCCCGCTCGAGGTCGATCGCGCCGCCGCCCGCGCGGGACTGGGTTTGCCCGCCGACGGGTCGCTGATCGCACTGCTTCCCGGAAGTCGCGCCGGTGAGATGCAGCGTCTCGCCGGACC
>JBGSTR010000368.1:0-1938 GCA_041736365.1 Chromatiaceae bacterium
GGATGGATCCGAGCGCGGCCGCGCGACATTACGCCGGCGCCGCGGGGCTGCTGCTGGACGCCTATGATCCGGTCTTGGCGGGCGGCACGGGCCAGCAATTCGACTGGGAACGAATCCCTCCCGAGCTGGCGGCCGGGATCGTGCTGGCAGGTGGACTCACCCCGGAGAACGTGGCCGATGCAATTCGGCGTGTACGCCCCTATGGTGTCGACGTTAGCGGCGGTGTCGAGTCCGCCAAGGGCATCAAGGACCGGGAAAAGATTTTGCGCTTCATGCAAGGGGTACGCGATGGCGAGCAATCCGATGCGAATCAGTGATCAGGGGTCCGCCGAGGCCTACCATCTGCCGGATGCGGGCGGGCATTTCGGCCCCTATGGGGGCATGTTCGTCCCCGAGACCCTGATGCAGCCGTTGACGGAGCTGCGCGCGGCCTACGAGCGTTACGCCCGCGATCCGGAATTCGTCGCCGAGCTCGACGCGGACCTGCAGGACTACGTCGGGCGGCCGTCGCCGATCTATCACGCGGAGCGCTGGAGTCGGGACCTGGGGGGCGCTCAGATCCTGCTCAAGCGCGAGGACCTAAACCACACCGGCGCGCACAAGGTCAACAATACCGTCGGCCAGGCGCTGCTCGCCCGGCGTATGGGCAAGACCCGGATCATCGCCGAAACCGGTGCCGGCCAGCACGGGGTCGCGACCGCCACCGTGGCGGCCCGCCTCGGCCTGGAATGCATCGTCTACATGGGCGAGGTGGACATCGCACGTCAGGAGGCGAACGTCTACCGGATGCGGTTGCTTGGGGCCTCGGTGGTCGCGGTTCGATCGGGCTCGCGCACGCTTAAGGACGCCCTGAACGAGGCCATGCGCGACTGGGTAACCAACATCGACGACACCTTCTACATCATCGGCACCGTGGCGGGTCCGCATCCCTACCCGGCGATGGTGCGCGATTTCCAGTCGGTGATCGGACGCGAGGCCAAGGCGCAGATGTTGGCGCGCAGCGGTCGCCTGCCCGACGCGTTGGTCGCCTGCGTCGGCGGCGGCTCCAACGCCATCGGCCTGTTCCATCCCTTCATCGACGACCATGAGGTGGCCATGTACGGGGTCGAGGCCGCCGGCGAAGGGCTCGCCACCGGGCACCACGCCGCCCCGCTGTGCGCCGGGCGCCCCGGGGTGCTGCACGGCAATCGCACTTATCTGATGGAAGACAACGACGGACAGATCATCGAGACCCACTCGATCTCGGCCGGGCTCGACTACCCCGGTGTCGGACCCGAGCATGCCTGGCTCAAGGACAGCGGCCGCGCCAACTACGTGGCCATCGACGACTCCGAGGCGCTGCGTGCCTTCCACACCCTGACCCGCACCGAGGGAATCATTCCTGCCCTGGAGTCGAGCCACGCCCTGGCCTACGCCGCCAAGCTGGCGCCGACCATGGGCCGGGATCGACTGATCCTGGTGAACCTCTCCGGGCGCGGCGACAAGGACATGCACACCGTTGCCGAGCTGGACGGCCTGAAGCTGTGAGCCGCATCGCCACCTGCTTCCAGGCCCTGCGCGAGCAGGGACGCACGGCACTGATTCCATTCGTCACCGCCGGCGATCCCCATCCGGACGCCACCGTCGCGTTGATGCACGCGATGGTGGCCGCCGGGGCCGACCTTATCGAGCTCGGCGTGCCCTTTTCGGATCCCATCGCGGACGGTCCGGTGATTCAACGCGCCACCGAGCGCGCCCTGGCACACGGCGTCTCCCTGAGCGGCGTGCTGGAGATTGTGCGTCGCTTTCGGGCGGACGACGACACGACACCCGTAGTGCTGATGGGCTACCTCAATCCGGTCGAGGTCATGGGCTACCGGGCGTTCGCCGGCGCAGCGCAAGACGCGGGGGTCGATGGCGCGCTGATCGTCGACGTGCCGCCCGAGGAGGGTCACGACC
>JBGSTR010000407.1:0-1643 GCA_041736365.1 Chromatiaceae bacterium
ACACGGGCGGCAACTGTTGCCGCGCCCCGGGGGCGGCGACGGCTTCTATTTCGCCCTGCTCGAGCGTCCGGCCCGATGAGAACGGGCAGCAGCTTTCAACGCGCGGCGTCGTTGATCGTCGCGATGTTGTGCGCCTTGCTCGCCGCGGCGGCCGCGGCGGCAGAAGGCGACGGGTTCCGCGTCACGCGGGTGGAGACTCGCCTGGAAGGCGGCACCTATTTCCTCGACGCCGATATCGATTACGGCTTCTCGGCGGATGCACTGGAGGCACTCGAGAACGGCGTACCCCTAACCATCTCGGTGCGCGTTCACGTGCGCCGAACCGATGCCTGGATCTGGGAGGACAGCCTTCTCGATGCGCGCCTGCGCTATGCCATCCGCTACCGGCCACTATCCGAGCAGTACGAGGTCTATCGGCTTCCGGGCACCAACGGGCGAAACTTCGTGACCCGCGATGCAGCCATCACGGCGCTCGGGGAAATCCGCAACCTTGAGCTCGTAGAGGCCGACCGGCTCGAGCCCGGCAATGACTACGAGGTTCAGATCAAGGTCGAGCTCGACGTCGAAGAGCTACCCCTGCCGCTGCGACCCTTGGCCTATCTGACCCCGGCATGGAAGCTCTCCAGCTCCTGGAGCAAATGGCCTCTGAAACCCTGAGGCGATTGCGCGTGCTGGGCGCGGTGCCGGTCGCGGCCCTGTTGGTCGCGCTGTTCATCGCGCTGGTGCTGATGCGCGATGCGGTCCAGAACTCCGAGGCGCTGAGCCGCGCCTTCGTACCCCTGCTGTTCACGATCGTCGCCGGCCTGTTGGTGCTGGTCGCCCTGGTGGTCGTGAACGTGGTCAAGCTGGTGCGCCGCTACCGCAGCCAGGCGGCCGGCTCGCGGCTGACCGGACGGATCGTAGTGCTGTTCGTCCTGATCTCTTTGTTGCCGGTCGGGGTGGTCTACTATTTCTCGCTCGGTTTCCTGCTGCGCGGAATCGACAGTTGGTTCGACGTCGAGATCGACCGCGCAATGCAGGACGCGCTGGCGCTGAACCAGGCTTCACTCGACCTCAACCAGCGTGTGCTGTCCAAGTACACCGAGCAATTGCTTGCCGGGATCGAGGACCGCTCCGCCACCGCCATCGCCCTCAGCCTCAACAGTCTGAGACGCCACGCGGGGGCGCTCGAGCTCACCGTCTACAGCCACAACTGGCAGGTGCTGGGCACCTCCAACGAAGACCCCACGCGTCTGGTGCCGAGCAGCGCCGATCGTGAGATCCAACAGAACGTGCGCGACGGCAACAACTACGTCGGGCTGGAAAGCGGCGCCGGCGACGAAATGGTGGTGCGCGTCCTGGTGCGCGATCCCGGGGGCCGCCCGATGCAGATGCAGGCGATCTTCCCCACCTCGGAGCGGATCAGCGAGCTCTCCGGACGCTTGGAGGCCGCCTACAATCGCTACGCCGAGCTCTCTTATCTGCGCAAATCGCTCAAGGTCAGCTTCTCGCTCACCTTGTCGCTGGTGCTGCTGTTCGGGCTGATGGCGGCATTGATCGCCGCCTTCCACACCGCCCGGCGGCTGGTCGCTCCGGTGGCGGACATCGCCCGCGGCACGCGCGCGATTGCCGAGGGCGATTACGAGCAACAGCTCCCGCTGCCG
>JBGSTR010000423.1:0-3474 GCA_041736365.1 Chromatiaceae bacterium
GGCTGGCTGCAGGACGGCTATGCCTGGCTGCTCGCGCATCTGCTGCGCGTGCGCTGGCTGGTGATCGCGGTCTTCGTCGGTGGGCTCGCGCTGGCCGTCCCCTGGCTCGCCGACGCACCCCAGGAGTTCCTGCCGAGTCTCGACGAGGGCGATGTGCGCATCAGCCTGACCGCGGACGACGGCATCGGCATCGACCAGATGGACGCCCTGACCCAGACCGTCGAGAACCTGGTGTCGGCGCAGCCCGAGGTCGCGGCGATCTTCACCACGGTCGGCGGATTCGTATTCGGTCGCTCGTCGTTCGAAAGCACCAACCGGGCGAGCATCCAGGTCCTGCTGAAGCCGATCGAGGAGCGCGCCATCGCCAGCGCCGCCTGGATCGAGCGCGTCAAGCGGCTGATCGCGGAGCAGCAGATTCCGGGACTCAAGGTCACCCTCTATACCCAAGGCATCCGCGGCATCCGCTTCAGCGACGGCGACGACGACGTGACCCTGCGCATCAAGGGCCCCGACCTGACCACCTTGGGCGAGCTTGGCGACCGCGTGGTGGAGCGCCTGAAGGGCGTACCCGGACTGACCAACGTCCAGCACAGCAGCGAGGATATCCAGCAGGAGATCTCGATCCGTCTCGACCGCCAACGCGCGGCAAGCTACGGGCTCGACGTGGAGGACGTGGGGTCGGTACTGCGCTTCGCCCTGGAGGGCCGAGTGGTGACCGAGCTGATCGACGGCGACCGCTCGGTGGATATCCTGCTGCGGCTCGATCGGCTGGATGTTGCCGCCCCCGGCGACCTGGAATCGATCGTGCTGTTCAGCAACAACGCGCCCCGCCGCCCGATCCAGCTCGGCGACCTTGCGCGGGTGGAATTCGTGCCGCAACCGGCCACCATCCTGCGCGATCGCCAGCAACGGGTGGTCGAGATCACGGCGTCCGTGGGCTCGGGCACGACCCTGGAGCAGGCCATCCGCACGGCGCTCGCGGCCGCCTCCGAGGTGCCCCTGCCGCCGGGCTACAGCCTCTACGAGGCGGGCGGCCTGGAGACCTTGCAGCAGGGGCGGGAATCGAGCCGGGCACTGCTCGGGCTCGCACTATTCTTGGTGCTGGTGGCGATGGCGGTGCAGTACGAGTCGGTGCGCAACCCGGTGATCATCCTGCTGTCGGTTCCGTTCGCCCTGATCGGCGTGGTGCTGGGGCTGCAATGGACCGGCTTGCCCGTATCCATGCCGGTGTGGCTGGGGCTGATCATGCTCGCCGGGATCGTAGTCAACAACGCCATCGTGCTGGTCGAGTTCATCGAGATCGAGCGCCGCGCGGGCGCGTCACCGCGCGAGGCCATCCTGAGCGCCGCGCGCCTGCGCCTGCGTCCGATCCTCATGACCACGCTGACCACGGTGGTGGGCATGGTGCCCTTGGCGCTCGCGCTGGGCGAAGGCTCGGAAATGCTTCAGCCGCTGGCGGTGACCATCGTCGCCGGACTCTCGTTCTCTACCCTGGTGTCGCTGCTGCTGGTTCCGGTGGTGTATCTCACGCTCGCCGGGCGGACTCGCCCCGACGACCTGCCGGCGACCACCGCCCCGCCCGCGACGCTCGGCTAGCGTTGCGAGAAGAGACGCCCGTTCGCGCGATCAGTACGGCGGCGGCATCTCCGGCGGCGTGGCAAACTGCATCGGGTCCCTTACGTAGGCGGGATAGTCCGGATTGGTCCAACCCGGGTGTGCCAGCTTCTCGGCCGGCGGTCGCAAGCGGGAGGTGTAGTCGAGCACCGCGGATTCCTGCCGGGGCGAGAAGCTTCTGATCTGCTTGACCATCTTGGCGTCGGAGTTGCCGCGGCGTCCCTCGCGAATGGCGTCGAACTGGCGCATCAGGTAGGCGTAGTGCTGGCCCGCGAGCGCGGGACCGTGCTTGTCCTCGACGCCCTCGCCCTGTTTGCCGTGGCAGCTCACGCAATTTTCCGTGTAGAGCTGCGCGCCCAGCGCCAAGTCGACCCCCGGCCCGACGCCGTTCTCCGGGGTCATCGGTAGCTGCGCGACATAGGCCGCGACGTCCGCCATGCTCTGCGGCCCACCGAGGATGCGCGGGACGGCGAACGGATACATCAGCGGATTCTCGCGATTGCGCGCCCGGATGTCCGCCAACTGCTTGATGATGACGGTACGCAACTGGCCGGCAATCTGCGGATAGGTGCCGTCGGGCGTACCCCAGCCCTCCGGACGATGGCAGACCGAGCAGGTGAGATAGATCCGACGACCGTTGTCCAGATCCGGCTGAAGCGCGGTGACCGCGTCATATTCCGCCCGCGCGGTCGCCGCGGCGTCGCCAAAGGCGCAGGGCGTGGCAAGCACGCCGACGAGCGCGACCAAGTAGCCTACCGCCGCAACCGGGTGTGACATGGAACCTCCAATAGGCTGTTGGCCGTGGGCCGAAGAGTACGCGGCTGAAGCACATCCGCTGCCGCCGCCGATGCGGCCCGGCTGGCTATCCCAACCTAAGCCGCAGGCCCGCGAATCGCCGCACGATCGGGACCGCGGCGACGCGGACAGGGCCTGGCCGAGTCTAGGTCATGTTGGCGTGGAAGATGGCCTTGTGCACGTCACCGAGGCTCAGCATCCCCACCAGCTTGCCGTTCTCGGCAATCGGGATGCGCCGAAACTTGTGCCGCACCATGACGGTCGCCGCGCGCAGCAGATGCATGTCGGGATCGACGGTGATCGGGTTCTTGGTCATCAGATCACCCGCGGTCAGGCCCAGGACCTCCTTGTAGCGTCCCATCTCGTGGTCTAGATCCACCGAGTGCATGCCTTCCGACATCAGGTCTTCGAGCTTCGGGAACAGGCTGTGCAGCACGTCCTTCTCGGCGATGATGCCGACCAGACGATTGTCCTCGTCCACCACGGGCAGGCCGTGGAAGCGATACAGGCACATCAGGGATGCCACTTCGCGAATCTTCGTCTCGGGCCGCACGGAACGGACCGAGGTGCTCATTACATCTCTGACTTTCATCGGCAGAATCCCCTTCGTTGGCTTGTTGTTTCCGGCGTCGTGGACGCCATCGCCGGCGGATGCTCCGGCCGGATTCGGCGGATTATAACCACGCGGCGCCGCTCCCGCCTTCGCGTGCCGCCGCACAAGCGCACTTTGCACACCGCGGAGCCGCCGCCAGGTCAACAACGGCGCGCCCCGAAGCCGCTTCGACCGCCCCGCCACACGCACTTATCCACAGCTCACCCACAAATAATCGACAGGTTCCGGACAGGCTTGTACCCAATATATAGTGGTTGACGTACCGCCAGAACCGCAGATATTGTTTCCGCCACGGATTGTTCCAAGTTACGCACAAGTGTGGGCCGCGTCCACCATCGGGCTGCGCAACCACCATCGCCGACCATCTTCCCGGGAGGAGCCATGACCGCCGAGACCACGACCGCAGAGACCGCATCCGACGCAAATCGGCCGGCCGCCGCCGCCCCGACCCC
>JBGSTR010000441.1:0-11059 GCA_041736365.1 Chromatiaceae bacterium
CGCGACGAGAACGCCTCGGCGAGCCCGCAGACCGAAAGACTCCGCCAGCTCCGGGGTCACGCTGCGGCCGCTCATGCCGATCCAGCCGCGCTGTACACGACCCTGCGTTGCCACCGCGTGTGCCACTCGCATCGCGAGGTCGGCGGGAATCGCAAACCCGACCCCGTCCGAGGCGCCGCTCTCGGAGTAGATGGCGGTGTTGATGCCGACGACTTCGCCGCGCGCGTTGATCAGCGCACCGCCGGAGTTGCCGGGGTTGATGGCCGCGTCGGTCTGGATGAAATTCTCGATTGGGCTGATACCCAGCTCCGCGCGCCCGGTGGCGCTGACGATACCCTGGGTCACGGTCTGCCCGACCCCGAAGGGATTGCCGATCGCGAGCGTGACGTCGCCAACCCGCAGGGCCTTGGGGTCCCCGATGGGCGCCGTCGGCAGGCCGGTCGCGTCCGCCTTCAACACGGCGAGGTCGGTTTCGACGTCCTCCCCGAGCACGCTGGCGGAAAGCCGCCGGCCGTCCGCGAGGATCACGCGGATGCTCGTCGCGCCATCGACTACGTGGTGATTGGTGAGAATTAGACCATCCGCCGAAAGAATCACGCCCGAGCCGAGTCCGACTTCGGGTGGAGGCGGACGCGCGGGGGCTTCCCGCCGAGAATACGAAGGCGCGCCGGCGACAAGTCGCCCCGGTGGCTGGTGCGCAGGCCGGTAGGCGTAGACGCTGACCACAGCCGGAGCGGAGCGCTCCACCGCGTGCGCGAACGACTGCAGCCGGTCCGGGGTCCATTCCTCGTCGGGGAGGGCGGCGACGCTCGACGGCTCGGTTGCGATCGGAGCCGAGAGCATGCGAGTCAACAACGCCCCTCCCGCGCCCGCTACGAGGGCGACGGTCACGAGCAACGCTGGACCAAATTGAGCCATGTGCCTAAGCTTACACGCATTTGTGCCCATATCCGAAGTGCGGTATGGATGTGGGCCGAGCCTGCCGGGTAACCGGCGCGCCTTATCGGCGCGCCTTATGTAGAATCGGGAGCAGACACTCGTGATCGAAGCCCGCGAGCTGGTCGCCTATTGCGATCAATACCTGGATGCCGCCGCGTTTTCCGACTACGCCCCAAACGGTCTGCAGGTGGAAGGCGAGCGCACCGTTTGCCGTATCGTCAGCGGCGTAACCGCGAGCGCCGCTTTGATCGCGGCGGCGATCCGCGAGCAGGCGGACGCGGTGTTGGTCCACCACGGTTGGTTCTGGAAGGGCGAGAATCCCTGTCTAACGGGGATCAAGGGCCACCGGGCGCGGCTGCTGCTCGGTAGCGGAGCCAGCCTGATCGCATATCACCTGCCGCTCGACGCCCACCCCGAGGTGGGAAACAACGCGACCTTGGGCGAGCGGCTGGGATTCGTTGCGGCGGTCCAGACCGCGATCGGCGGTGGCCTGGTGTGGCGCGCCTCGCTGGCCGCTCCCATGAGCCCCGAGGCTTTGGCTGCGCAGGTCTCGGAGCGCCTCGGTCGTCAGGCGTTGCTGGTTCCGGGCGGGCGCGATCGGGTTGAGCGGATCGCCTGGTGCAGTGGCGGTGGACAGCACTTCATCGAGGCCTGCGCCGAGCTCGACGTGGACGCCTTCTTGAGCGGCGAGATCTCCGAGCAAACGACGCATCAGGCGCGCGAGCTCGGCATCTCCTATCTCGCTGCCGGACATCACGCGACCGAGCGTTACGGAGCAGCGGCACTGGGCGCTCACCTCGCGGCGCGCTACGGTCTTGAGCATCGCTTCGTAGACGTTGACAATCCGGCATAGCCGCGCCGAGCGTCTGCCCTAATCAGCAAGGCGCTTGGGGTTTACTCCTTGACCTTAACGCGGCGAATCGCGGACAATTCCCGGCCGATTCAATAGCGAATTTGTATATTCTGAATCGTCCATCCAGATCTTCCATCGAGAACGCGCACGCGGCTCGCCGGCACGAGCCGGAAGGTGTGCGCCAGCCGGGGGTTAGTCGGATATGAGCGCACAAGGCGTGAACAAGTCTAGGCGGCGCGTGCTGATCGCCGCAACCAGCGTGGTCGGCGCCGTTGGCGTCGGGTTCGCACTCGTCCCTTTCATTGCTTCGATGAACCCCAGTGCCCGCGCCCGTGCGGCGGGGGCGCCGGTCGAAGCCGACATCGCTAAGCTGGAGCCAGGCGCGCTGCTGCGCGTGAAATGGCGAGGCAAGCCGGTCTGGGTCGTGAGACGAACGCCGGAGATGCTGGCGGCCCTCCCGACACTCGATCCCCAACTGGAGGATCCCAACTCGGAGGCCCCCCAGCAGCCCGAGTACGCCAAGAATCCGACCCGCTCCATCAAGCCCGAGTTTCTGGTGGCGATCGGTATCTGCACCCACTTGGGATGCTCGCCGACCTACCGCCCGGAGGTCGCTCCGGAGGATCTGGGGCCCGCGTGGAAGGGCGGCTTCTTCTGCCCTTGCCACGGCTCCCGGTTCGACCTGGCGGCCCGTGTTTACAAGGGCGCACCCGCACCCACGAATCTGGTGATCCCGATCCACACCTACCTCAACGACACCACCATCCTTGTGGGTCAGGATCAAGGAGCCGCCTAATGAGCACAGAAGAAGTGACCACTACCGGCTTCATGGGCTGGATAGACAAGCGGTTTCCCGCAACGTCCACCTGGAAGCAGCATTTATCCGAGTATTACGCCCCGAAGAACCTGAACTTCTGGTCGTTCTTCGGCTCGCTCGGCCTGCTCACGCTGGTGCTTCAGATCGTGACGGGTCTGTGGTTGGCGATGAGCTACAAGCCATCCGCGGCCGAGGCCTTTGCCTCGGTGGAATACATCATGCGCGACGTGAACTGGGGGTGGCTGATCCGCTACCTGCATTCAACCGGGGCATCCGCCTTCTTCATCGTCATCTATCTGCACATGTTCCGCGCCTTGCTGTGGGGCTCCTACCGCAAGCCGCGCGAGCTGCTGTGGATCATCGGCGTGGTGATCTACCTGGCGATGATGGCCACCGCCTTCTTCGGCTATCTACTGCCTTGGGGCCAGATGTCCTACTGGGGCGCCCAGGTCATCGTGAACCTGTTCGCGGCGGTGCCGGGGATCGGTGAAGACCTCTCGGTGTGGGTGCGCGGCGACTACGTCATCTCCGACGTGACCCTGAACCGCTTCTTCGCCTTCCACTTCCTGGTGCCCTTCCTACTCGCAGCGCTGGTCTTCATCCACATCGTGGCACTGCACCATGTTGGCTCCAACAACCCCGACGGCATCGAGATCAAGCAGGGACCCAAGGGAAACCGCTGGGATCCCAAGGCACCGGCGGACGGTATTCCCTTCCACCCTTACTACACGGTGAAGGACATCGTCGGCGTCGTCGTCTTCATGGCCCTCTTCCTCGGCATCGTGTTCTTCATGCCGGCATTCGGCGGCATGTTCCTGGAGGCGCCGAACTTCCAGCCCGCCAACCCGTTGCAGACGCCGGTGCACATCGCCCCAGTTTGGTACTTCACGCCTTTTTACGCGATGTTGCGAGCGGTGCCGCCCATGTTCGGCTCCCAGTTCCCGGGCGTCGTGGTGATGTTCGGCGCCATTCTAATCTTGTTCTTCCTGCCCTGGCTTGACCGCAGCCCGGTGAAGTCGATGCGCTACAAGGGCACCTTGTCCAAGGTCGCGCTCGCTATATTCGCCGTGAGCTTCGTGGTCCTCGCGTATCTCGGGATGCAGCCCGCGTCCCCGGTGGCGACCCTGCTTGCGCAGATCTTCACGGTTCTGTATTTCGCGTTCTTCCTGCTGATGCCCTTCTACACCAAGATGGAGTCGGTGAAGCTAGTTCCGGAGAGGGTGACCGAATGAACAAGCTCCTTGCTGCCTTTGTGCTCTTTGCGGCACCTGCCTTTGCGTTTGCCAGCACCGAAGTGCATTTGGATGACGCGAACATCGATCTTAAGGATCAGGCGTCCCTGCAACGCGGGGCAAAGTACTTCACCAACTATTGCATAGGTTGCCACTCGTTGAAGTACATGCGTTACAACCGCATGGCCGAAGATCTGGGTATCGACGACGCTACCCTGCGTCAGACGCTCATGTCGGGCGACGCCAAGCCGGGTGATCTGATGACCATCTCGATGCGGCCGGAGGACGGCGAGAAGTGGTTCGGCACCGCGGTGCCCGATCTGACCCTCGTCACCCGTTGGCGCAACCCGGACTGGGTCTACACCTATCTCAAGAGCTTCTATACGGACAGCACGCGTCCCTATGGCGTCAACAATCTCGTCTTTCCGAAGGTGGGTATGCCGCACGTCCTAGCGGGGCTGCAGGGCATTCAGGAGCCGGTTTTCGCGGAGGGACACACGGAAGGCGAGCCGGTGATCGAGGCGCTCAAGCTCACGCAGCCCGGATACCTGTCGCCCGAGGCCTACGACACCATGGTGCGGGATATCACCGCCTTCCTGACCTACGTCGGCGAGCCCATGAAGCTTGAGCGGCAGCGGATCGGCGTCTATGTGCTGCTGTTCCTCGGTCTCCTGTTCATTCTTGCGTATCTCTTGAAGAAGGAATTCTGGAAGGACGTCCACTAGGAGGCGCTTATCAAGAGCCTTCTTGGCATCTGATCCGCTCGCGGTCCGAGAGGCGCGACTCTCGGACCGCTTCATCTTCAAACGCTTGACGCGACTAAAGATGTCGGGCCACCCCTGACTCGGACGGGAACGGGCCTCGCAGACGGGTCCGTTCCTCATCACGACTCCAGTCTCGGCACCGCGGCTGCCGCGGCAGCTTCCGCCCCCCGCCATTTTGCGATCGTCCACGAGTGCTCGAAACGCGGCCCCGTCGGCGTGGCGAAAGGGTATATACTCCGGTCGTTCTCGTGCGTTATCCCGCAGTCGAAGCGCGGATCGACCGCGCGCCAAACCCTCATGACCGATCGGGATCGATCGGCCAACCCAAACTTCGAACCCTGCCGGGTCTAGCCGGTGTGCTGGAGAAGGAAGCGATGGCAGTGGCTACGAGCAGACGATCCGTGATGACGTTATTTTCCGATCCCCTTTGCCCCTACAGCCACCAGGTGCGGATGGTCCTTGCCGAGAAGGGCATCTCGGTCGAGGTCGTGGACGTCGACGCCAACGCACTGCCGGACGAGGTGATGGACTTCAACCCCTACGGCACCATCCCGACTCTGGTGGATCGCGAGCTGCGTCTATACGACTCGCGAATCATCATGGAGTACCTCGACGAGCGCTTCCCGCATCCGCCCTTGCTCCCGGTCGATCCGGTATCACGGGCCAATGCCCGGCTGTTCATGCATCGCGTCGACCGCGACTGGTATTCGGTGATGGATCGAATTCTCAACGGCGCCCAACGCGACGCCGCCCAGGGGCGTAAAGAGCTTACCGAAAGCCTGATCGCCACGGCCCCGATCTTCTCCGCGCACCCGTTCTTCATGAGTGACGAGTTCTCGCTGGTGGACTGCTGCGTCGCGCCTCTGTTGTGGCGCCTGCCGGTGCTCGGCGTGGCGATTCCGCCCCAAGCGAAGGGCTTGAGCGCGTATATGGCGAGGATCTTTTCCTGGGAAGCCTTCCGCAAGAGCCTCACCGAGGCCGAGAAGGAGATGATCGCGGACGTCGCGTGATGAGCGATCAGGGCGCCGCAATGACCTCGACCAAGCCCTATCTGATCCGGGCCATCTACGACTGGATCTTGGACAACGGCATGACCCCGCACCTGGTGGTGGACGCCGGCTATCCTGAGGTTCGCGTCCCCCAAGAGTTTGTGGCGGATGGGCGCATCGTGCTCAACATTCTGCCCAGCGCAGTGCGCGAGCTTGTGATCGGTAACGACTGGATCAGCTTCAACGCCCGCTTCGGCGGGGTCGCGCGCGAGGTCTTGGTCCCCGCGGAGGCGGTGCTCGGGATCTTCACGCGGGAGAATGGCCAGGGAATGGTGTTCCCCGAGACCCCCTCCGCGCCGCGGGCCGACGCGACCAATTCAGCGGATGCCGAGGTTCCCCGCCAAGGTACCAAGGAAGGAAGCTCGGATTCCAAATCGGATTCGACGCGGGATTCGAAAGGGAAGGGCGGCGGCCCGCGGCTGAAGGTGGTCAAATAGCCGAGGGATGCTGATCAAAATCCATCCGTGCATTTGATCAGCTCGCCTTCCAAGAAAGAGGGGCTACTCTCGGAAGGCTTCATTTTCAACGGCTTGCTGCCGTTGAAAATGCCGGGCCCTCCCTGGCCCGGACGGGAAGCGCAGTAAATCAGCGCTTCCCTATGCGCGGTTCGCCGCCTCAGGCATCATTGACCCGATCCGGCAGGCCGAAGCTCAATCCCTCAAGCTCAATGCCGCGGAGAACGACGTAGCCGTTGCGCCGGCCGATGCCCTCTTCGCTGAAGTCGAATCGGTATACTCGCCGCACCCGCAAGCCGAGCTGGGTCCACACCAGGCCGAGCCGCCGCAATGCCACGGCTTGGTCGAGGAGCTGAAGATCGCGTTGTTGACACGCCGCCTTGCAGATGCCGAGCGCGATCTCTCTGGCACGCAGGCTGTCGAGCCAGAACCAGCCGATTAGCAACAGCAGGAAGATCGCGAGCAAATTGGTCATCAAGGGGCGTGCGAAGCTCGGGTGAGGAGGGCGGTGGATGGGGCGTATCGAGATTGTAACGGCTGACATCACGGGTTTGGACGTGGACGTGATCGTCAATGCCGCCAACGCCTCGCTACTGGGTGGTGGCGGAGTGGATGGCGCCATACATCGCGGCGCCGGCCCCGAGGTCCTGGCGGCCTGTCGTGCAATCGGCGGCTGTCCGACCGGAGAGGCCCGGATCACGCCGGGTTTTCGGTTGCCGGCACATTGGGTGATACACACCGTGGGGCCAGTATGGCACGGTGGCGAGCACGGTGAAGCTGCCCTGCTGGAGAGCTGTTATCGCGCCAGCTTCGCGCTTGCCGCGGCACGGGGAGCGCGCAGCATTGCCTTCCCGGCCATCAGCACCGGCGTATACCGCTTTCCAAAGCCGCTGGCGACAAGGATCGCCTTGGCCGCGATGCGGGCGCAGCGGGATGACTTTGCGCGTATCGTCGCCTGCTGCTTCAGCGCCGCGGACGCCGCGCGCTATCGCGAACAATGCCCGGAATGCACGGGCGACTGATCCGAGGTCGCGAACGATGAGCAGTTACCTGGGCTGGCTCGATCGCATCCCGCTTACCGTGCTGGTAATTGCCGCGGTGCTGCTTGGTCTCGCCCCTTTTGCCCCGGAGCCGCATCTGGTGGAAAAGCTCCGAATGCTGTTCAACGGGCAATTGTCGCGGCCCATCGATATCTTTGACCTCTTCCTGCACGGCACCCCGGTCGTCCTGCTTGTCCTAAAGCTATGGCGGCGGGTGCGGGGCGGGGCTTGATAACTTGGCGGGTATGATCCGCGTCGGCCGCCAGCGGATCATCTTCAAAGCCGACTAAATTCGACGGGTTCGCACTGTGCCCGAAAAAAACAGATAATCACCAACCCCGACGCCGGCGGCTCCCGCCGTTGCTAGGGGAGCCACAAAATCACGAACACGGAGAACGAATATGAGCAAGCAACAGATCCTGGTCCTGATCGGCGCGGCGGCCCTGGTGTTGAGCGCCTGCGGAAAGCAAGAGGAGCCGGCCAAGGAAGCGGCGGCGCCGGCCGAGCAGCCTTCGATGGTCGATCAGGCAACCGACGCTGCAAAGGATGCCGGCAACGCGGCGTCCGATGCCGCCGCGTCGGCGATGGAGAAGGGCCAGGACATGGCCGCCTCGATGATCACCCAGGCGGAAGGCATGATTCAGCAGGTCAAGGACTACCTTGCGGAAGGCAAGAACGACTTGGCGGCCGAAGTGATGGACAAGCTGAATGCCATCAAGGACTCGCTGCCCGAGAGCCTCCAGGCCGAGATCGACAAGCTCGCGGCCATGTTCTGATCCGCCGCGGGTAGCTTGTGCTGCCCGAGCGATCCGAGGTAATGAATGGAAGGCCGGCCCGTGTTCGCGGGTCGGCCTTTTCGCAGCTTGAGTGATCGTTCCATTGCTCGACGCCGTCGCTGATTCCCACGACCCGGACGTGACCCTCGATCGCCTCGCCGGAAACTGGAAGATCTACCAATTGCGGCGGGGCCATCGGTTTTCGATCGACGACCTGTTGACCGCATGGACGGCGGCACGTGCGGCCCCCGGCGCCCTGCGCCTGCTCGATCTCGGTAGCGGGATCGGCTCGGTCGGCCTGCTGACCCTGTGGCGGCTCTGTAGCCAAGCGCATCTGACGGCGGTCGAGGTGCAGGCACTCAGCCACCGGCTGGCCAGGCGAACGGTTGAGCGGAATGGCCTGGGCAACCGCGTCGACATCGTCCACGGGGATCTGCGGGCGTGGACGGGCGGCGGTTTCGATCTGATTACCGCTTCGCCTCCGTACATTCCGCCGGCTAAAGGTACCCCCTCGGCGCACCCCCAGAAGGCGGCCGCGCGATTCGAGCTCCACGGAGATGTGTTCGACTACTGCCGCGCCGCCGCGCGCTCACTCAGCGCCGAGGGTATGTTCTGCTTCTGTCATTCCGCCCGGGACCCGCGGCCCGAGGAGGCGATTCGCACCGCCGGCTTGGTTCTGAGACAGCGCAGGGATGTGTACTTTCGCGCCGGCGACGTGCCGATGATTGCCCTGTTCGACTGCGCCTGGACTGGCGAGCGGAACGACGTGCCGGCGATTGCGGTGCGTGATGCCCGCGGAAACTGGACCGACGTATACCTGGACATCCGGCGCGAGATGGGCGCGCCGGAGGGTTTTCTGCGAACCTGTAATCGGGCGTCGCGGAGTGTTCGTTGCGATGGCACCGTCCGGGACTGACCGCGACCGAATTGGTTGGCTATCGGTCGCGTGAAGCGCCTTTCCCTTTCCGCTCCGCGCTCTGCTTCTTCGGTTTTTTCTGTTTCTTCTCTTTCTCTTTCTTCTTCCCCGGCTTCCCGTCGCCCTTGATCGGAGCCCGCAGCGCGAGTGCGTCCTTGTAGCTCCGCAACAGCGCCAGACTCTCCTCGACATAGCGCTCGGTCGTGGCCTCGCCCGCGGTATACCGGCGCAGCAGGTAGAGCCACTGCTCGTGGATTTCACAGTGCTCTGCGGTCCCCATCCGTTTCAGCGGGCAGTCTTTGCAGCGCAGGCTGGGCGTTGCCGACGACACTGCGCGCTGCTGCCAGCTCCGGCGGTATCCCGCGGCGTGCTGTTCGATCCACTCCATCGCCCGCGCTCCCTGCTCTTCGGCCGGGAACCGTGCCACATACTGTTTGATGGTCTTGATTTGCCGTTGGAGAAACGCCTCGTTGGCGTCCGCCTCCCCGTCCGTATGGACGACGAAACGAAGGATCAGCGCGAGTAGTGGATCATCGACGATGAACATGTAGACGCAAGAAAACGCTGCCGAGGCTCCGTTGGGGAGACGCTGATCAACCGCCGTTCCGACATTTGATCAGCTTGCGGTCCGAGAGACGCGACTTCCGGACCGCTACATTTTCTCCGGGACGGGGCGCGATGAGCCGGCGAACGGACAGCCGCGACCGTCATTTAGTATGCTGTATCGCGTTTCGCCCGTCAGGTTTCCGGTCGGAAACTACGCTGATCGGCACTACTCTATGCTTCCTCGTTTCGACCGGGAACCGATCATGGCATGGGTCTATCTGGTGATTGCCGGACTGTTCGAATGGGGCTGGCCGGTTGGGCTAAAGCTCGGTTTTACCGACACCGGGCTGCGCTGGGGTTGGATCGGCTTTGCGGTGGTGTGCATGGTCGCGAGCGGCGCCCTGCTGCTGATTGCCCAGAAGACGATCCCCATGGGGACCGCCTATGCGGTATGGACCGGCATTGGCGCGGTGGGGACCTTTATGCTCGGTATCCTGCTGTTCAGCGAGCCCGCCGAGCTGGCGCGCTTTTTCTTCGTCGCACTGATCGTTACCGGAATCGTCGGGCTCAAGCTGGCCTCGCCCCAGTAGGCGCGGTGGTCTGTTGCCACTGGTCGCGAGCGGCGCCAAACGAGCGGCATTAGACGGCGTTGTCCTTTGTGCTGACAGCGGCCGGGGGCGGAGCGAGCGGAATCGCCGGGTCGTTAACGTCCGGGCCGAGCATGATGGCGATCGGTCGAGTCTCTGGATTGGCATCGAGGGCGACCTTCAGCGCCATCGTCAGCGGGACCGAGAGGAACATGCCGACCGATCCCAGCACCCAGCCCCAGAACACCAACGAAATGAAAACCACGAGCGTCGACAGACCGAGCCCGCGGCCCATGACCCGTGGCTCGACGACGTTGCCGACGACCAAATTGACCGCCAGATAGCCCGCGGTGGCCAGCAGGGCGGTCTGTAAATCGATCTGAACCAGTGCCAGCAGCACCGCGGGAACCGCGGCGACGATCGAGCCGATGGTCGGCACGAAATTGAGCAGGAACGCGATCAGACCCCACAGCACCGCGTAGTCCACGCCCAGCAGCGTCAGCCAAATCCAGATCGCGACGCCGGTGACCAGACTTGTCAGGGTCTTGATCCCCATGTACTGGTTGACGCTGTCGACCACGTGCTCGAGCCGCTGGGTTGACTGTTCGGGCGTCTTCAGTGCGCGCTTTAGCTTGGCCGGCAGGCTGGTGGCTTCGGACAGGATGAACACCACCGTCAGCAGAATCAGCAGCGCGTTCGCCAGCACGCCGCTCAAGCCCGCGATCAGATCGCCGGCTACGCCGAGTGCCTTACCGGGGTCGATGTAGGTCTGAAGGGTCGCGCGCGGGATATGGATTCCGAACTGATCGAGCCACTGGACCAATTGCCCGGTAAGCTCCCGCATCCGACCCTGATACGCCGGCAGATTCGCCTGAAATCCGTCGAGCGATCCGCTGACCATCACGGCGACCCCGATGCCGATTCCAACCAGCGCCAGCACCACCACCAGCATCGCGGCCCAGTTCGGCAACCCGTGGCCGCGCAGATAGCGCAGCGGGGGTGCCGCGATCACCGCGATGAACACCGAGAGCAGGAACGGGGCGATCAGCGGCGCCGCGGCGCGCATGCCGGCGACCACGACGACG
>JBGSTR010000453.1:0-7580 GCA_041736365.1 Chromatiaceae bacterium
GGCCGCCGCGCTTTGCCGTTCCTCGGCGCGGGTCCGCTCGATCGCCAGCTCGACATACCGGTTGCGCACGCCCGCAAGCTCCTGCAGCGTGTGCCAGAAGTTGAGCCGATCGAGTGCGGCGAGTGTGAGCTGACGCGAGACCACCAGCCGATGGAGCCGAGCGGCACCGTCGACCGCCCAGATGAAGGGGACGCGCTGATAGGCGTCGTCCGGCTTCATCGCAAGATAGGACTGCATGGGCACCAGCGCGTCGGAATCGCAGCCGGGCGGTATGACCCGATAGTGCTCGCGCAGACGCTCCACCAGCAGGGCATAGTCGGCGAAGGTAAAGGCCAGCTCGTGCTCTACCCGGTCGCCGTTGTCGTCGACATATTCGAACGGCTGAAGGGGCCAATCCTGCTCCGGCTGGGGATTGTCGGCGAAACTCATGCGAGCCGCGGCGTAGTCGCCGGCCTCGGGATTGATGCGAAAGAAGGGATGGGCACGCCCCTCCAGGGCGGCGCCCGCCACCAGCCAGGCATTGAGCGGCACCAGATTCGAGGGCGAGCGCAATCCGGTACTGATGAGGTGCAGGCTGGTGCGGGTGGCATCGAGCGCCGCCAGAAAGCAGTCGAGCAGGTGCCGGTGGCGCGCCGGGGACGACTGAGCCACGAACGCCTGGCGGTGGCTGATGGCGAGATAACCGAGCTCGATGCGATAGCGGTGAAAGGGGTCCTCTTCAGGCGTGGTGCCCGGGTTGTTGCTCGGCTGGACTCGGATCAGGATCTGCACGGGTCGACCCGAGCTCAGCAGCCGCGAAAACGAGCGGAGGCCGGCACCGGCCATCCAATCCGCACCGGCGACCGCAATCACCGTCGGCACCAGCAGCAGCTCTCCCTGAGTAAAACCCTCCCAGTTGAAGTTGGCGAACCAGGGGTCGTGAATGGCGGGGTCATAGATTCCGTTGATCTCGAGCTGGGCGATGCGCACCGCCGCGAACAGCTCCGCCAATCGTCCCGCCTGCTCGTCGAACAGGCGCTTGGCGCGGGCGCAGGGATCGGGGTCCTCGAGATCCGTCAGCGCCGTGTCGTCGCGCACCCAATCGCACGCCAGGCTGCCGTCGTGCACGAAGCGCACCAGCACCGGGTCGTCGCGCCAGCTTCCTAGCACTTCAAGGACCCGCTGGATGCGCGCCCGCCGTTCCGCCGGCATCCGATGCGTACCCCGCGAGTGGTCCATCACCTCGGACAGGGCGGCCACGTCGAACAGGGCGCCACCGGCACCCACGCTATCGCGCGCCCGCGCCGGCTCGATGGACTCGTCCGACTTGGTCCACTCCACCTGCAGGAGGGACTCCAGTCCACGCACGCAGTTGCCGATGAGGGTGCGAAACCGCGCCCGGCGCGGGATGACCCGGCTGCGGATCGCATGTACCAGCAGGTGAAGTGAAGGATAACGACCGTAGGCAAGGATGCTCGCGCCCTCGGGAACCCGTGCGATCAAATTCGCCAGATCACTCGCCAGGCGTTCGCGACTGGCTGCATCCAGGCCCAGGTGCTCCTGCAACGCCTCGCCGGCCGCGACCAGATTGGCGGCCGCGTGCGCCGGACCCTCGGTCGCCGCCAGACTCTGGCGCAGGTGGTGGTCCAGCCACGGGATCTGATCGCCCAGGATGGTCCTCGCGGCGGGCTCCCCGAGTGCATCTCCAACGGAGTGCTGTAGCCACTCGGCCAGCGGACAGGCCAGCTCCGACACCTCCTGGTCGCCGCCCTGAGCATCGGCCGGCAGGAGCAACAGCGGGTATTCGTAGCGCAACCGCGAGGTGTCGCGGAAGGGGGCCAGCAGCGCGGGCAGCAGATCGTCGCCCACCGCCTCCAGCTGCCCGCCGGCACTCGGGTCGCCGAGATGAAAATGGCGCAGGGCAAATACCAGCTTGCGGGACGTCTTGGCGTCCTTTACCGCGCTGGCGAGCACCGGCATGGGCGCGCCGTTGCCGGCCGGTCGTCCGGTACCATGCGCCCCTGACCGCAGTGCGTCGTTCATGATCCGATGACCCTCAGTGTGGTCTGTCCAGCCCTTACCGGCCCGGAGAAATAGACCCGATCAAATGCCGAGGAAGGCGTTTGACCCGTATTCAAATCGCAAACGTGTCCAGCGCCGCATTCAATCCCGCAAGCTTTTCCTCCGGGGTCATGTCCTCGCCGCGGCTGGACTGCGCTTCGTAGCAGGGCGCCGCGTGATTGCGATACAACAGCCCCACCGGGATGACGGACTGATCCTCGGCGATGTCGCGGGCGGTGGACAGGTCCGATGGATCGTGGGAGCGACGATTCGGAAACTGGCGGGCCACGCGCGGGTCCACGGGAATGCCCCGCTCGTGCTCGAGCAGGAGCACGCGGCTGGGGTCGCCAAGCAGGTTCTTTATGTGTGCGTCCGCATAGACCGGGCAGCGTTGGATGATGCGCACGAAGCCGGTGCCGCGGTGGCGGTGAGCGGCCTTCAAGGTCTCGTAGAGCAGCGGCGGACTCCAGTCGACCACCTGGGCGACGAAGGACACGTTGGTGATGCCGAGCGTAATGGTCAGCGGGTTCAGCGGCCCGATGAACGACCCGAACGGGTGGGTATTGGTCTTCATGCCCACGGGACTGGTGGGCGAGGTCTGGGCCTTGGTCAGGCCGTAGATGGCGTTGTCGAACACCATCACCGTCATGTCCATGTTGTAGCGAATGGCGTGGATCCAGTGGGCGGTGCCGATGGAGAAGCAGTCGCCGTCGCCGGTGGCTACCCAGACATCGAGATCCGGACGCCGCGACTTGATGCCGCAGGCGACCGGCAAGGCCCGACCGTGCAGCCCATGGAAGCCGAACGTGCCCATGTAGTGAGGCAAACGGCTGGAGCAGCCGATGCCGGACACCGCCACCGTCAACTCGGGGATTACCTGCTCGTCGCGCAGCAGCTTGTGCACCGCTGCGAGCACGCCGTGATCGCCGCAGCCCGCGCACCAGCGGGCCTCGCCCCCGGCGTAGTCGCCAATCGTGAAGTAGCGCTCGAAGACCTCCAACGACCAGTCCGCCTTGAGCCCGAACATCAGCGATTGTCCTCCAGTGCCGCCAGGTGCGTGAGCAGCACGCGATGAATCATGCCCGGCTGCAGCGGATGGCCGTAGACCGCGGACCAGCAATCGACGTCCGCCAGGGTCTGGGCGCGCAGGATCCAGGCGAGCTGGGCGTAACGCCGATTCTGGGGCGTGATCAGCGGCATGCCGACCTCGTCGCTGTAGTTGATCTCCACCGTCATGACCTTGCGAAAGCGCCCGAAGATCTCCTTCAAGCCCGGCTCCAGGGGCGACAGAAAGCGCAGGTGCAACGAGGAGACCTTATGACCCTGCGCACGCGCCCGGTCCACCGCCTCCTCCACCGCGCCGAGTGTGGAGCCCCAGCCAATCACCAGCAGATCGCCCGACTCGTCGCCGTGCACGGCCGGAGGTTTGAGCGTCCCGGCCAGGGCTGCAAGCTTGCGGCTGCGCATGACACAGCCGCGCTGATTGGAATCCGAATCGTAGGCGACCTTGCTCTCGTCGGTATGCGCCAAACCCGTCAGCACATATTCGCCCCCGCGCATGCCCGGGATCGGGCGCGGCGAAAGACCCGTGGTTTCATCCCAGGCGTAGGGGGGCACACGCTCGTCCCACGCCGACTGGTCGATGGGCGGGGCCAGCCAGTCGGTGCTGGGCTCCGGGCGCGGGTAGGGCTGCACACCGGTGGCCAGATTGGCGTCGGTCAGCAGCACCACCGGGGTACGAAAGGTCTCGGCGAGGCGGCGCGCCATCACCACGAAATGCAGGCACTCCTCAATGGTGGCCGCGGCGATGACGATCTTGGGCGCGTCCCCCGGCTCGCCGTAGAGCGAGGCCAGCAGATCCCCCTGCTCCACCTTGGTCGGCAGGCCCGTCGAGGGACCGCCGCGCTGCACCAGGACCAGCACCAGGGGAATCTCGGCCATCACCGCGAGGGCCAGGTTCTCGGTCTTGAGCGCCAGGCCGGGGCCCGAGGTGATGGTGCAGGCGGTCTTGCCGGCGTAGGAGGCGCCGAGTGCGAAGCCGATGGCCGCGATCTCATCCTCGGCCTGATGGACGAAGCCCCCGACTTGGTGAAACACCTCGGCGAGGTAGTGCGAGGCCGAGGTGGCGGGGGTGATGGGATACATCGAGACCAGCTCGATCCCGGCGGCCATCACGCCCAGGCCCACGGCTTGGTTGCCGTTGGTGACGATGTAGCGACCGCCGTGCTCGGGTTGGGGCGGAATCTCGTAGCGCAGCGCGATCTCGCCGGCGAAGGCGTACCCCGCTTCCAACAACCGATGGTTCTGTGCGATGACATCATCGCCCTTGCGCCGGAAGGTGAGGGCGACCTCCTCGCGCGCACGCTCCGGATCGCGGCTGAAGATGCGGCAGAGCATGCCCAGCACGAACATGTTCTTGCCGCGGCGGGGGTTGTCGGTGACGGCGAGACAGGCCTGCTCGATGGGCAGCTCGTGGACAACCAAGCCGTTGTCGCGAAGCTCGCCGACCGCCTTGGCATATTGGTCGCGGATCTCCTCCACCGGATCTTCGCGCCACTTGGCCTCCAGCAGGACGATGGTGCCCCGCTTATAGGCGCCATTGGCGATGCGCGAATAGAGCACCTGCTCGTTGAATGCGACCACCAGGTCCGCCTCGTCGCCCATGTTGGTGACTTTTTGGGAAGCGAGCCGGATGCGGATGCCGCTGGCGCCCGCCGGGGAGCGCGCCGGCGGCTGGATCTCCGCGGGAATGATCTCCACGGTCCAAACGCCGTTGCCCATGCGGGCGCTGATGGCGCCGAAGGTCTGCCCCGCCTTCTGAGCGCCTTCGCCGGAGTCGCTGACGATCTCCACGATACGCTCGTGGATGATCAGCGATTCACCGCTAGGCTCGAGCTGAGCAACGACGCCGTTTTCTTGCAATTCTTGATGTACCGAGCAGGGGTTTGGGTCATCCGGGCGACACCGGCGAGCTTGCGCGGCAAACGCCCACTACCGGTACCGGCCGCCGAGCTGCCGGCAGTCGCCGATACCGATCGAGAACCGGATCCACATGATCGGCAGATCCGGATCCGCTCGCGTCGCAGGACTCTCGGCGGATCGTGCGAGTTTCCCTGCGACCAGCAAAAAACCAATAGAAATCAGATCGTCCCAGGAGCCACGGCGGCGCCCGGTAGCCGCAGAATAGCCCCCGGTCGGGGCCGAGGCAAGGTACCCTGCCCGTGGCTGGACCCGCGCACCCACGACGGCGCGGACCCTAGCCAAGCCATCCGTTGTGCGGCATCAGGATTCAGTGCGTTCGATCATGGTGGTGCTTGCGCACCGTCGGCGGAGCGCATCGCCTCGTGCCGTCGGCCGAGGAACAGGCCGGTCGCCAGCCACAGCAGCGCAACCGGCACGGCGGCAAAAGCCATGCCGGAGATCGACAAACCGAGCGCGGTCAGACCGGCGGCGATCCAGCTGGACGCCGCATCGCCCGCGCGATGGATCACGGTGTCGATCACGTTCTTGGCTTGGTATTTCTCCTCCTTCGGCAGCACCGTAAACAGGGTCTCGCGGGTCGGCTTGGTAATCGCGAACTCACCGGCGCGGCGCAGCACCCCAAGCACTACCAGCACCGGGAGAATCGGCGCCAACCCGAAGGCGGCGAAACCCCCGATCGATACCAGGGGCAGCGCGGCGAGCATGGGTGTCACGCCCAGCCGCGCCAGCAGTCGACCGGTAAGCAGAAACTGAATCGACAAGGTCAGGATATTCACCGTCAGGTCGACGGAGGCAAACAGCCGGGTGCGCGCCTCCGACGTCGGGACCAGCTCGGGGACCAGGGTGATCTGGGCAAAATAGAGCAGGGTCCCGAGCAGGGTATAGCAGACCAGATAGATGCAGATCCCGATCAGATAGGGCGAACGCAGGATGCGCTCGACGCCGATCCACAGGCTCGGTCGTTCGCCGCCCGTCTGCTCCGAGGTACGCAGGAAGCGCTGCAAGCCTTCCGGGCGTCGCTCGCCGATGCGCAGCAGGGCGAGGATGCAGCCGATCGCGGCAACCAGCAGCGCAGCCGACACCAGCAACAGATTCGGTATTCCGATCGCCGGTGCCAGGAGTGTCGTGAGCCCGGGGCCGGCAATCGCGCCGAGACTGCCGCCGGCGGAGATGAAGCCGAACAGGCGCCGCGACACCTCGGTCGAGAAGAGGTCCGCCATGAAGCTCCAGAACACGGACACCACGAAGAGGTTGAAGACGCTGACCCAGACGAAGAAGAAGGGCGCGACGGCGGCGCTCGGTACGCCGGCGGCAAGGACCAAGTTGAAGGCGACGAGATTCAGCGCGAAGAAGCCGTAAACCAGCGGCAGCAGCCGATGTACCGGCAGGCGCGCCGCCAGCCAGCCGAACACCGGGATCAGCGCAACCATGGTGAGAAAGACGCCGGAGAACAACCATTGCAGGTTGCCCACGCCGACCTGCACCGCCATTTCGTCGCGTACCGGCCGGATGATGTAGTAGGCCGCCAACAGGCTGAAGAAATAGAGGAACGACAACAGCAGGGCCGCTTGCTCCGCGGGCTTGACCTGCACGACGCGGGCGAGGAGTCGGCTGATCAAGGGTTGGGGTCAAGCGTGCCGCGGGGTGGTGTGGCGAGGGTAGCGGGCGACGACCGGCGGTGCAACGCCGAGAACCCGCATGCGGCGGCGAGCAGGATCGCCGTCCTGAATCGATAAGATCAAAAAATTTCGTTGTACGGCCCCGGGGTTTGACGCCAATTTCCAGAGCTGCGGAATTGGCCCGCGTCTACCACAGGCTTACCCCGATGCAAAAATTTGCACTCGCCGTTCTCTCCGCGGCCGTTGCCGCGCCGCTCGTCTACGCCGCCGACGGGCCCGTTTGGCCGAGCGGCGCAACTAAGAAGGACGACCCGCAATTGCTCGCCTTCAACGACGCTCAGTGCGCCCAATATGCCGACAAGAACGGCCTCACCGGCGAGAAGCGAGATACCTTCTTGGCGAAATGCCTCAAAGACATACCTGCTGTCTTTCCGGTCGGTGCCGCCGAGGGCGGTGGGGGTGGTGGCGAGTAGCCCGCCCGCGGGAAACGCTAGGCCGTTTCGGCGACCGGACATCGGTCCGGTCGCGATTCCGCTAGCAAGTTGCAACCGCCGCAGCGCTCAGAGCACCGGCCCCAGCATCGCAACCGCGTTGTTCCAGAGTCGACGCGTCATGCCCCAACCCTCCACCGACGCAGGATCGACCGGCACGGACTTGGCAATATAGTCGTCTTGACGGCGACGCACGTCGGCGGTCAGGGCCGAGTCGTGGAACAGGACGTTGTTCTCGTAGTTCAGCTCGAAGCTGCGACGATCCATATTGGCCGAGCCGATCAGCGTCACCTCGCCGTCCAGGGTGAGCGTCTTGGCATGCAGTAGCCCGCCCTGGTACTCGAAGATTCGTACCCCGGCCTCCAGTAGATCGCCGTAATAGCTGCGACTGGCCGCGGCGACGATCCAGGAGTCGTTGCGCGCGGGCAGCACCAGGGTGGTGGCGACG
>JBGSTR010000469.1:0-6286 GCA_041736365.1 Chromatiaceae bacterium
CCCGGTCCCGATCATGCTCAGGAGCGACCGGTGGCTCGGCGGTAGGCCTCGGAGCGACGGTCGCCGCCGCGCGGGCGAGGCGACGTGCGCCGGTTGAGCTGACCTTCGATCTCGTTGCAGAAGCGGGCATCGCCAAGCACCCAGGCCTTGTTGGTCGCATTGCGGATCTCGGTCAGCAGCGCCTCGTCCATCGGCGTCTCGAAACCTTTGGCGTAGGCCGCCCGCCGGGACTTGGCGCTGCGCCCGAGGCGGGTATACTCCGGATGCGGCGTAAGCAGTGGATCGTCCGCTCCCAACGCATTGCCGCCGAAGCTCGACCACCCGTAATCCGCCGGAGCGTCGACCACACCCGCGCGTACCGCGTTCGTCTCTACATAACGGCCTACCGGAAGCAGGTAGGTCTTGGGATCGAGCAAGGTCGCACGATACCTTCCCTCCCAGAGGGTCCCGGTTCGTTCATATCGGGCGTTGAAGTACTGGACGTAGTAGCGGCCCACGTACTGCATGAGCTTGCCGATCCCGTCTTCTTCGCGCGGCGTCAGCAGTAGATGGAAGTGGTTCGGCATCAGCGTGTAGGCGTGGATGTCGCACTGGAATTTGTCGGCGGCGTTGCCGATCTTCTCCCACAGGAACCAGTAGTCATCTTCCTCGAACAGGATCTGTTGCCGATTGTTGCCCCGCTGGATGACATGTTGCGGGTACCCGGGAAGGACAAATCTTGGTAGGCGTGCCATGAGTGGGGTCGGAGACGGTTGATTGACCTGTCGGGAAGTATAGACGACTGTGTGACGCCGTCGACCCGCCGACGTTTTGTACCGACGCTGGCGCGCAGCGCGCGGCTGCCGATAACATAGCGGGTCTGTCCCGCCGGAGTAACCCATGCTCGACATCAACCCCATCGTTGCAACCATCAATGACCTGAAGGGACGCCTGGAGTCTCTCAGGGGGTATCTTTGACTACGCCGAGCGCAAGGAGCGTCTGACGGAGGTCCTGCGAGAGCTCGAGGACCCCAAGATCTGGAGCGATCCGGAGCGGGCCCAGGAGCTGGGTCGCGAGCGGGCGTCGCTGGAGGCCATCGTGGTCACCGCCGACGAGCTCTCGTTGGGGCTCGCCGAGGCCGACGATTTGCTGGTCCTCGCGGCGGAGGAGGAGGATCAGGCGACCCTCGACGATCTCACGCGCGACCTGCAGCGGCACGAGGAGCGGGTGGCGGAGCTTGAGTTTCGGCGGATGTTTTCCGGCGAGATGGATGGCCGCAATGCCTTCGTCGATATCCAGTCGGGATCCGGCGGCACCGAGGCCCAGGACTGGGCGGAGATGCTGTTGCGAATGTATCTGCGCTGGGGCGAGCGCCGCGGTTTCAAGACCGAGCTGATGGAAGTCTCGCCGGGCGACGTGGCCGGGATCAAGTCCGCGGTCATCAAGTTCGACGGCGAGTATGCCTTTGGCTGGCTGCGCACCGAGACCGGTGTGCATCGGCTGGTGCGCAAGTCGCCGTTCGACTCCGGAAACCGACGCCATACGTCCTTCGCGGCCGTGTTCGTGTCGCCGGAGGTGGACGACAGCGTACAGATCGACATCAATCCGGCGGACCTGCGGATCGACGTCTATCGCGCCAGCGGTGCCGGGGGGCAGCACGTCAACCGCACGGAATCGGCGGTACGCATCACGCACAATCCGACCGGGCTGGTGACCCAGTGCCAGAACGACCGCTCGCAGCACAAGAACAAGGACCAGGCGATGAAGCAGCTCAAGGCCAAGCTCTATGAGCTCGAGATGCAGAAGCGCCGAGCCGATCAGCAAGCCGTCGAGGACACCAAGTCCGACATCGGCTGGGGCAACCAGATCCGTTCCTACGTGCTCGATCAATCGAGAATCAAGGACCTGCGTACGCTGGTCGAGATCGGCAACACCCAGTCGGTGTTGGACGGCAATCTCGATCCGTTCATCGAGGCAAGTTTGAAGAGCGGCCTGTGACGGCCCCGGGAGAGGCGGTAATGAGCGATCAGTCGGCTTCTGGAGCCCAAGTCCAGCAGGACGCAGACGAACACAAGCTGATCGCGCAGCGCCGCGCGAAGCTCTCGGAGCTGCGCCGTCAGGGTATCGCGTTCCCGAACGATTTCCGGCGCAACGTGGTGGCCGGCGAGCTGCACGCCGAGTATGGCGACTTGTCCGCGGATGAGCTCGACAGCCGCGGTATGCGGGTCAAGATCGCCGGACGCCTGATGACCCGCAGGGTGATGGGCAAGGCGAGCTTCGCCCATGTGCAGGACATGTCCGGTCGAATCCAGCTTTTCGTCGAGCGCGATGCGCTGGGCAGCGACGAGTACGGCGCGTTCAAACGCGACCTGGACCTGGGCGACATCGTCGGCGCGGAGGGCACGCTGTTCAAGACGCGCACCGGGGAGCTCTCGGTCAAATGCGACGCGATCCGCCTGCTCACCAAGGCCTTGCGTCCGCTGCCGGAGAAGTTCCACGGTCTGACGGACATGGAGAGCCGTTACCGCCAGCGCTACCTCGATCTGATCATGAACGAGTCCACGCGCACGACCTTCCGCACGCGTACCGCCATCGTTCAGTTCATCCGCGGGTATCTGGACGGCGAGGATTTTCTGGAGGTCGAGACGCCGATGATGCAGATCATCCCGGGCGGCGCCGTGGCGCGACCCTTCGTCACCCACCACAACGCCCTGGATATGCAGCTATTCCTGCGCATCGCCCCGGAGCTCTATCTGAAGCGCCTGGTCGTGGGCGGCTTCGAGCGGGTCTACGAGATCAACCGCAACTTCCGCAACGAGGGCTTGTCGACGCGCCACAATCCCGAGTTCACGATGCTCGAATTCTACGAGGCCTACGCGGACTACCAGGACCTGATGGATCGCACGGAGGCCATGCTGCGCGGAATGGCGCGCGAGGTCCTGGGGACCACCCGGATCAGCTACCAGGGGGAAGAGCTGGATTTCGAACGGCCATTCACCCGGCTGACGGTACGCGAGTCGATCCTGCAACTGAACCCGGGGCTGGAGCCCGCGGACGTGGACGACCTCGAGCGTGCGCGCGCGGCGGCACAAGGGCTCGGTATTCCGCTCAAGGCGAGCTGGGGTTTGGGCAAGGTTCAAGTCGAGATCTTCGAGAAGACCGTCGAGCACCGGCTGCTGAACCCGACCTTCATTACCGAGTACCCGACCGAGGTATCGCCCCTGGCGCGCCGCAACGATGCCAACCCGTCGGTGACCGACCGCTTCGAGCTGTTCGTCGGCGGGCGCGAGATCGCCAACGGCTTCTCCGAGCTCAACGACGCGGAGGACCAGGCGGAGCGTTTTCGCCAGCAGGTCGCCGAAAAGGACGCCGGCGATCAGGAGGCGATGCATTTCGACGCGGACTACATCCGAGCGCTGGAGCATGGAATGCCGCCGACGGCGGGCGAGGGGATCGGAATCGATCGCCTGGTGATGCTGTTCACCGACTCCGCATCGATTCGCGATGTGCTGTTGTTTCCGCACATGCGGGCGCGGGAATAACGCATTCCTCAATTGATCCGCGGCTCTGGGCGGGGTAAGCGCCAGAGACAGGGCTCGAGACCGGAATGGCTGCCATGGCCGTAAATGCCGGGGGGCACCCGGTAGCGCGTGCGGAAGCCGCGGATTGCGAAGAAAAAAACTATAAATGGGCGGGACACCTGCTCAAAGGGGGTGGAACGTGATGAAGGTACCCGTACTCGGGAACGAGGAAGTGCAAGCCGGACTCTCTCTGGCCGTGCGCACCTTCCTTGGATTGGCGCTATTGATGTTCGTAGCGGCTGCCTTTGCGGCGCAGGTCGATGCCGGCGACGAGGCGATCGACTGGCTCCAGGTCTTTCTCGGGCTGTTCGGCGGCCTCGCGCTATTTCTCGGCGGGCTGCAGATGTTGTCCGAGGGGATGAAAAAGGCAGCGGGCCAGACGCTGAAGATCGTGCTCGGGCGGCTCACGACCAACCGTTTCATGGGCGCGCTCACGGGGGCGTTCGTCACCGGCGTGCTGAACTCTTCGACCGTGACCACTCTGCTCGTGGTGGGCTTCATCAGCAGTGGTCTAATGACGTTGGCCCAATCCGTGGGCGTCATCATGGGTGCCAATATCGGCAGCACGGTGACCGCACAACTACTTGCGTTCAACCTCTCCGCCTACTCGCTCGGCCCGGTTGCCGTGGGCTTCTTCATGCTGTTCACCGCGAAGCGGGATCAGATCAAGTATTACGGAATGATGATCATGGGGATCGGCCTGGTGTTCTATGGCATGGGGCTGATGAGCACGTCCATGAACCCACTGCGCAGCTACGAGCCCTTCCTGGAGATACTCAAGACCATGGAGCGGCCCGCCATGGGTATCCTGGCCGGCGCGGTATTCACTGCCATCGTGCAGTCTTCCGCCGCGACCGTCGGCATCGCGATCGCGATGGCGAGCGAGGGCTTGCTGTCGCTTCCGGCCGGAATCGCGCTTGCGCTCGGGGCCAACATCGGCACCGCCGTGACCACGGCGCTGATGGGAATCATGAGCAGCAAGTCAACCGATGCGACGCGTGCGTCGGTGGTGCATGTCACCTTCAACGTACTCGGCGTACTGCTCTGGCTGCCGCTGATCTGGCTGTTGGTGGAGATCGCCGTCTGGGCGTCGCCGGCGAGCCCGGGGCTGGAGGGCAGCGCCCGGGCGGCGGCCGAGGTGCCGCGCCAGATTGCCAACGCCAACACCCTGTTCAACGTGCTGAACACGCTCTTGTTCATCGGCTTTACCGGTTGGTTTGCCCGGTTCGCCCAGTGGGTAGTGCCGAAACGCCCGCCGCGGGAAGGGGTGATCATCGAGCCCGAGTTCTTGAACGACGGGGCGCTTGCCGCGCCGTCGATGGCGATGCAGCAAGTGCGCTTGGAGCTGGGGCGAGCGGGCGAGATCGCGCTCGGGATGCTGCGCGACGTGGCGCCCGCGTTCAGGGATCGGGACATGCAGCGACTCGCGGACATCGAGCGCCGCGATGATCAGGTCGATATTCTGGAGGCGGAGATACTTGCCTATCTGGCGAAGGTACGCAAGGGAATGCTCTCGGATCAGGAAAGTCTCGAGTTTCAGGGATTGATGGTGGCCGTCGACAACCTGGAGAACCTGGCGGACGTGATCGAGACCGACCTCGTGTCGCTGGCGCGCAAGGCCGCCGATCTCTCCGCGGCGGCGGATGAGGACACCCGGGACATGCTGGCGGGACTCTACGAGCGCGTCGTAGAGTCGGTGGAGCTTTCGGTGCGGGCGATACGCGACAATGACCAGCACGCGGCCGAATCCGTCCTCGTGATGAAGGACACCATACGCGAGCAGGCGGAGCGTGTGCTGGCGCGCAAGGCGGAGCGCCTAACCGCGGAAGATCCGGACTACCTGATGTTGGTGCGTCTGCAGATGTCTTTCGTGGATCAGATGCGACGCATCTATACGCTGGCGAAACGCATTGCCAAGGTCGTATTGCCGGCAGTGATCGCGCAACGCGACTGACGCGGGGGACAGCCGGATTCTGTCCCATCCCGGATCCGATCGGCCATTCAACCCCGACCGGTCAAATGCGCATACGCGGGCTCGGTCGTTAGGCGCGTATCGAGCCGCGCGGTTCCGACGGTGAAGTGATAGAGGTCCTGATACCGCAGCGTCGTCAGACCCAGCGCCTCGTGGACCGTGTCGTCGAAATAGCATCCGATGCCCGTGCCCTGCACACCCGCGGCCTCGGCCTCCAGATAGAGCGCCTGGCCGATCATGCCGGTCTCCCAAAAACGCTCCCGGTAGAGCCACGGCTGGTTCTCGGCGATGTCGTCGTAACGCGCGAGCATCGCCAGGGAGAAAGCGGAATCGGCGGCGATCTCCTGGTGACAGGATGCCGCCGCGGAGAATGCGCGCGCGTCGGCTGACGCAAGCAAGTACAGCGGCAGGTGTAGGGGACAGCCCGGGACCTGCGTCCATTCCCATGACAAGGCCATTTCCGCCTTCAGCGCCGGGAGCTCGTCCCGATCCCGCAACAGGCAGTAGACACCGGGTTCCAGCCCCTCCACCCGATGAACGAACAACACCGGATGGACCCGCGAAGCCTCGTTCACCATGGTCCAGGGGGGTACGTCCGGCCGTGGCATGAGCGCGTCGAGCATGCGAAAGAACGTCGCCGCCGTGATGCCGGAGACCCCATCGAAGGCCTGCGCGGAACGACGGCGCTGGATCAGGCGCGAAGCGGGCTCGCGCGAGATCGGCGGCAACGGTGGCAGGGGCAGCGGAGCGCCT
>JBGSTR010000475.1:0-11134 GCA_041736365.1 Chromatiaceae bacterium
AGGGCACCGCCGGAGAGCCCGGTCCCGGCACCCCGCGCCACCACCGGCACGCCGCGTTCGTGGCACAGCCGCAGGATGCGCTGGACCTCCTCGACCGTGCGCGGCAGCACCACCAGCAGGGGTAGCTGGCGGTACGCCGACAGTCCGTCGCACTCGTAGGGTCGGACCTCTTCCTCCTGCTCCAATACCGCGTCGGCGGGCAGGAAGCCGCGCAGCGTGCTCACCAGGGCGGCACGCATCGACACCAGCTTGGGATCGTGGAAATCCGGACCAGCGGGCTGGATATGACTCATGGCTCTGGGGTGCCTCCGAAGAATCTCGGTTATCGTTCAATCAGCAGGCGGGCGCCTAGGTCGGCCACGGCGCCTGCTTGCGCTCGAAGCGGTTCGAAGTCGCCGTTACGGAGCTGTAAATCTTTACATAACAGTCCGCTGGGGGCTAAATCTCAAGCGCGGCGCACGTATTTTCGCTTAAGCCCTTTGCGCGTCAGCGTGCTTGCGCAGATCGATGTGGTCTACAGCCGACCAAGCAGCTCCGCCTTTTTCGCCGCAAACTCCTCCTCGGTCAACAGGCCCTTGGCCTTGAGCTCGCCGAGGCGCTCGATGGCGGCGAAGATCTCGGCCTCTGCGCTGGGATTCGCCGTCGCTGCCGCCGCCGGTTGCGCCGGGGATGCGGGCGCCGCCTGCACCGCTTGTCCATTGCGTGAAATCACCGGAAGGCTCGAGAGGTTCACCGTCCCGAGCTGACTTGTAAAGGTGATTGACGTGCCGCCGCCCTGCTGCTGGGAGAAGCCGCCGATCTGATGGTCCAGCGTGTCGTAGACCCACACCTCCCCGCCGCTCTGGACCGCGAGACGGCGTGCGGCGCCGAAATAGGCGTAGCGCATGTCGTTTTGGGAGCCGGTCGCGTTCGGCGAGCCGAGGTCGGATGGCCACCAGTTGGCGGAGGGATCGGGTTTAAACAGGCTGGACTGGCCGGCCGAGGCACCGCTGGTCTGGGTCTGAGAGGTGGCTCCGCCCTGACTCTGTGACTGGAAGCTGCCCGAGCGCAGCACCCCCGGTTGGTTTGCAACCAAATCCGAGAGCTCGTTGCAGAGGGCGTCCACGCGACCCTTCAGCGCGCTGTTGAACATGTCCCCCAGCATCAGCATACCGCCACGCATCCATTGGCCCGAGCCGCCGAATTCCGGGTGGTTGAACTGGGCCATGGTGCCGTTCCCGTTTTGCACCGCGATCAGCATTTGCGTCACCGCGTCGGTGCTGAATCCAGAGCGTTTCGCGAGCTCCTCAACCCGCTGTTGGCCTTCTGCAGTCAACTGTTGCATCGTGTTTCGTTCATCCACAAATTTGCGACCAAGGCTAAGACAGGGCGGTCACATGATAACCGGATTCTGCTCGTCGTCCGGGTCCAGCGAGGTGCGGTATAGCGCGAGCATTTCCGCCGCGAGATCCGGTTGGCCGAAGCAGGCGATATGGTACAGGGCCTCGCCCTCGGTGATCAGCGGCAGATTGGTGCGCCCGACCACGATTCCGTCTACCGGCGCGACGATGGGCTCTTCGGTCGACTGAAACGGGTCGGTGATGATCGCCAGCCGATCGCCCTTCTTGACCCGAGCCCCGAGGGGGGTCAGGGACAGCAGCACGCCGCTCGACTGAGCGCGTATCCACAGGCTCGAGCGCGCCACGATCGGCTCGTGCGACGGTGGATGGCGGGCCGCCGGGTTGCCCAGCATGTCGAGGTGACGCATGACCCCGAGGATGCCCCGCAGGCCCGCGCGCACCGCAAACTCATCGAAGCGCAGGGCCTCGCCGGCCTCGAACACCAGCAAAGGGATGCCGCGTTGCTCGGCCGCCTCGCGCAGCGACCCGGGTCGTATCTCCGCGTCCAGAATCACCGGCGTATCGAACGCCCGTGCAACCCCGGGCATCTCGGGACAGGACGCGAGTCGCGCCCGAACCTGCGGCAGATTTTCGCGATGCAGGGCGCCCGTGTGGACGTCGATCCCATGGGTCGATCCGGCGACGACCTCGCTCAGAAGAATCGCCGCCAGCCGTCCCGCCAGCGAGCCGCGATCCGAGCCCGGAAAGCTTCGGTTCAAGTCGCGACGATCCGGCAGGTAGCGCGATTGGCGTATGTATCCGTAGACGTTCACCACGGGTACGGCGATCAGCGTGCCCCTTAGCTGCCGCGCGCTGGTATGAGCGAGCAGTCGGCGAATGACTTCGACGCCGTTGATCTCGTCGCCGTGCAGCGCGGCGGTCACGAATAGGCGCGGACCGGGGCGGCGGCCGTGGATTACGTGCACCGGCATGAACACCGGTGTCTGGGTGTATAGATTCGGCAGTGGAATATCGACGCGGGTGCGCTCGCCCGCGCCCACGGTCCGACCGGCGATCACCACTGAAGCAGCGGTCATTTTGGTGCTGATTGCTCTCCGCGAGCGGGATCTCGCACTTGTTTGGTGCGGGACAACGGGCGCTTCCATCGATCAACCCTGGCCACGCGTGCGGGTTGCGCCGGGCACGGCATGTTTTTCGATGAATTCGATCATCAGCCCAGCAATATCCTTGCCCGTTGCACCCTCGATGCCCTCCAGTCCGGGAGACGAGTTTACCTCCATCACCAATGGACCCTGTTTGGAGCGCAAGATGTCGACGCCTGCGGTGTTCAGTCCGACGATGCGCGCGGCACGCACGACCGTGGAGCGCTCCTGGGGCGTGATGCGGATCAGGCTCGCGGTACCCCCGCGGTGCAGGTTGGAGCGAAACTCGCCGGGTTTTGCCTGGCGTTTCATCGCCGCAACCACCTTGTCTCCAACCACGAAGCAGCGAATATCGGCGCCCTGCGCCTCGCGGATGTATTCCTGGACCAGGATGTTCGCCTTAAGTCCCAGGAACGCCTCGATCACGCTTTCCGCCGCCTGGGTCGTCTCGGCCAACACCACGCCGATGCCCTGGGTGCCTTCCAGGAGCTTGATCACCAGCGGTGCGCCGCCCACCATCTTGATCAAGTCGGTGATATCGTCCGGCGCGTGGGCGAAGCCCGTAACCGGCAGGCCGATCCCCTTGCGCGACAGTAGCTGCAGGGAGCGCAGCTTGTCCCGGGCACGCGTAATTGCGACCGACTCGTTGAGTGGATACACGCCCATCATCTCGAACTGGCGCAGCACCGCAGCCCCGTAGAAGGTCACCGAGGCACCGATTCGCGGAATGACGGCGTCAAAGCCCGCAAGGTCCTCGCCCTTGTAATGGATCGAAGGCGCGTGCGACGTGACGTTCATGTAGCAGCGCAAAATGTCGATGACCCGCGCCTCGTGACCGCGCGCGCGGGCAGCCTCCACGAGACGGCGGGTGGAGTAGAGGCTGGAGTCTCTGGAGAGGATGGCTATCTTCATTGGAGCTCGCTCTTATTCCGGCGATTCTTCACGGCAGGCGGATCCGGCGCCTCAGCTCTGATTATCGTTCCGCGCCGGCGCCTCTTCCTTGGATTCGTCGGCGAGCAAACTGGTGAGCAACAGGACCGCGACGCCGATGGTGATCGCACTGTCGGCGATATTGAACGCCGGCCAGGGATTGAATATCGCCAGCGGAATAAACGGCACGTACACCTGGACGAAGTCGATGACGTGACCCAGGATCACCCGGTCGATCAGATTACCCACGGCGCCCCCGATGAGCAGGGCGAGCCCGAGTGCGAGCCACGACTCGTCGCGTCGCAGTCGCGCCAGCCACACGGTCAGCACCCCGGTCACTGCAAGCGCGAAGGCCGCGAACATCCACCGCTGCCAACCACCCGCGTCGGACAGAAAGCTGAACGCCGCGCCGGTGTTGAACATGAGGGTCAGATTCAGATGGGGTACGATCGGAACGACCTCGAACGGCTCCAACCGCGCCATGACCAGCCATTTGGTCACCTGGTCGGCGACCAGGATAAGAATCGAAAGCCACAACCAGCGCGTCATAGGCGATCCCGAGTGAAAACTGCCGAAGGAAAGGCTGAGTTATATTTCATTTCTCGTCCGGACGATGGATCGTCCGGGTGTTGCAGGCACCATAGGGTGGGTCAAGCGCAGCGGACCACCAGGGCCGCAGGCATCGGCTGATCCGTCGCTGCGCTCCTTGATCCGCCCGACCAGACGAACAAGATTGCCGCGGGTTATCGAGGGGGGACGTCGCAGGCATCGCAGGGTGGGTCAAGCGAAGCGGACCCACCAAGGCCACGAAGGTGCGGAAGATACACCAAGATGGGGGCGCAATCCGCAAGATCGCGCCGCGACCTTCCGCGGTGCCGGCAGCCGGGAGGTTCAATCGTGAGCGCGCGCCCGATAGGATGCGGCGGAAATGCCGTGCGCCCGCAGCTTCATGTGCATTGCGCGCGGGGTGACACCCATCTTGCGCGCCGCCTCGCTGACGTTTCCGCGCGCCCGGGCCAGCGCGTCTTCGATCATCCGCGCCTCTACCTCCATGGCCGCGTGCTTCTTCGCGTCGCGGAGACTGCCCGAGGCCGCCGATCCCGCCGCCCGGACTTCCACCGGGATCTCCTCGATGACGGGGCCCGGGGCGAATAGGTACGCTCGTTCCAGCACGTTCTCCAACTCGCGCAGATTGCCCGGCCAGGAGTACTTGAGCGCGGCGGCCCAGGCGCGCTCGCCGAGCATCTTGCGCGGGCCGCCGTATCTTTCCGCGAGCCGCTGCAGGAAATGACCCACCAGGGGGCCCACGTCGTCGGGGCGCTCTCGCAGCGGAGGGATATGAATCGGGACGACGTTGATCCGGTAGAACAGGTCCTGACGGAAGCTGCCGTCGGCCACCAGACCCTCAATGCCGCGGTTCGCGGCGGCGACGATGCGCACGTCGGTGTGCCGCGGGTGACGCCCGCCGACGCGTTCGTACTCACCCTCCTGAAGCACCCGCAGCAGGCGCGCTTGGGCGGCCAAGGGCAGACAATCGATCTCGTCGAGGAACAGCGTGCCGCCGTCGGCGCGCTCGAATACCCCTTCCCGCGCTTGGTGTGCGTCCGTGAAGGCACCTTTCTCGTGCCCGAACAAGGTGCTCTCCACCAGAGTCTCGGGGATGGCGCCGCAATTGACTGGAAGGAATACGCGCGCGGCGCGGTCGCTCAGTGCGTGCAGTGCGCGCGCGATGACCTCTTTTCCGGCGCCGGTCTCGCCCGTGATCAAAACGCTGGCGGTGGTCGGGGCCACCACCTCGACCGCTCGCAACGCCTCCTGCATCGCCACCGACTCGGCCACGATGCGACGTCGTACCTGGTGTCGTTTGGTCGCGTCCGGCGGCAGGCTCCAGACCTTGCAGAGATTGGCCTCCAGCCTGCCGGAAACGGCGGCAGCGGTTGACGTCGCGGCAACCGCGGCGCCGTCGTTGCGGTACTCGTCCCCGGGATGTCGCGCCGCGGCTTGCGGATCGATCCATACCCGCACGTCGCACAGACCGTCACGGGCCGCGATGCGTTTGTGCAGCTCCACCTTGGCGTAGCCGAAGCTGCGCGCGGCGATTGCACCGAATACGCTAGAGGTCATACGACACAGCTCCGGGGCCTCCTGCACCAAGTCGCCGAAAGGACAGCGGTGGTTGATCACGCGCACGCTGCCTACCTCGCCGGGCACGCGCTCGAACTGGCCGCCGATTCGGTTCTTGATCTCGACGATGAGGTCGGCGTACTGGTCCGGGCTCAGCGGTCCGCTGCATCCAAGCTGGTGCCGAGCGACTTCCTCCAGGCAACCGCTGGCGGCCAAGCCTACCTCGGCCACGTGATTGCTCGATTCCCCGCACTGAGCGCAGCCGAGCCCGCCCACGCGGATGCTCTGGACGATGAAGGCTTGAAGAAACGAGATCGGGTTGAGCGGTCTGGGGACTTGGCCGTCCACGTCTGACTCCTCTCGCAAGGATTTGGGGGAGTGGCGGGTTCAGCGCCAACCATTCGGTTGTGTCAACCATAGACGATTTGGCGCTTCGCCAAGGAGATGCGGATTAAATGCCGTCCTGGCATTTGATCCGCTCGCAGTCCGAGAGGCGCGACTCCCGGGCCGCTCCATTTTCAAGCCCTTACGGCGCCTGAAAATGCCGGGCCATCCCTGGCCCGGACGGGAAACGCTTTTAATCAGCGTTTCCCTAATGACAGCAAGGGCATCCGGGTCCGTGCGCGGTCCGGGTTTCCTGCTTTTCAAAGGTACGGACCGCGGCTTCGCGGCCGCGAGCGGTGTGACCGTGAACCGCGGGTGCGGCCAAGATGACCCGCTGGGGGGGCGCGCTGCAGACCGGGCATCGCGGCCCCGCGGCGCTGATGGAATGATGCGCCTGGAATTCGGCGCTGCAGTCGGGACAACGATAATCATAGGTGGGCATGTGGAGTCTCATCGGTCGGGATCGAGAAAGTGAACCGGTAGGGCCGGAAACGGCCCCCCGAGGGGGACCGCCCCGGCATTTGTGGGGGCTTTTTCGATCAGCGCCAGCGCGGTGGCTGTGCGCTGGTCACCCCGAACTGCGCCGAGGTCACGTCCGTGCGGGCGCGCTTCTCGGCATCCGTGGTGGGGGCCCGCAGCCGCCGCGTCTCGACCTCCCAGACCCAGCCGCTCACCACGACGTCCTTGGGGATGAGCGGGTGATTCTTGAACGCCGCGACCGTCTTCATGCAGGTCTCGTCGACATCGTCCATCATACCGATCCACTTAGCGAACCCCCCCGAGTCCAGTTTGAGCTCGGGTAGCGTCGGATCCAGCGTGAGTTGGTCGATATCGACGCCGCGCTCGCGCAGCAGCTTCTCCAGGTCCGCTGCATTGGCGGAGAGCATGCCGCACTGGGTGTGTTGGACGATCACGATTTCCTTGGTGCCAAAGAAATTGCAGGTCAGCATCGCGGAGCGGATGGCATCGTCGGTCACGATGCCCCCGGCGTTGCGGAAGCAGTGCGCGTCGCCGCCCCCGGCCGGCGTATCCACGTGAATCCCCAACGCCTCGTCCACCGGCAGCCGCTCGTCCATGCAGGCGAGCACCCAGAGGCTGCGGTTGTTGTGTCCCTCGGGACCGTAGCGGCGTCGCGTCGCCCAGTGGTCGTACTGGTTTACGCGGCCTTGGATCTCGTCTTGGAGTGTGCCCATCTTGATCTCCTTCGTTGTTGTCTATTTTGGTGGCGTACCGGCGATGTGCCGGCACCACTACGCCGTGGCAGTATGCGTGCCATGAAAAATAAGTAGATAAAAGAATCTGTTACAATTACCATCGGGAAGATACCGAGAAGAAGCGTTTCGCACTCGCCCCAAGACCGGCAGGTGGCCGGTACCAGGGAAACGGGATGGACTCCCCTCCACCGCGGCATCGGATGCGCCGGAATGGCGGCCGTTATGGACCAGTCACGATTGCGTTTCCCGTCCGGGCCGGCGATGGCCCGTAAGTATCACGTGTCCTTGACGACACGAAAATGAAGCGTTCCGAGAGTCGCGCCTCTCGGAGCGCGAGCCGGTCAAATGCCGGGTGGGCGTTTAATCGGGTGTCTTCCTGGGCAATGCCTTGTGCGACTGTGAAGTGGCGGTTCCCGGTTTACGGCAGGACTTCCCGCATTTTAGCGCGAGCCGGTGATGCATGGTTGGTACGAGCGGCGCTGGAGTTGCAGATCCGTGGCCCGGATCTCCCGCCGGAACTTGGTGCCTAAGGGGCGGACGACCGGTCGCTTCGCAGCGACTGCGCGCCGCACCGAGTCTGCTTGAGGCGTCGTTCACCGGCGCCGGACGGTGCCCGTATCCGGGCCGGCGACGGCCCGGGATCTTCAATCGCCTCAAGCGCCGGAAGATGGAGCGGTCCGAGAGTCATGCCTCTCGGACCGCGAGCCGGTTAAATGCACGGAAGGCGTTTGACCGGCGTCTATCTAGGGCTTGGCCACGTGCCATACCTGCTTTACACCATCGCCGGTCTTATCGCCCGGCGCCTTGTCGTTGCTCCAGAAATACAGCGGCTTACCTTTGTAGGCCCACTGATGGGTGCCGTCGTCGCGGGTGACGATGGTGAAATCGCCGGTCGGTTTTGCACCGGCAGGTGCGTCTAGGGGTGGCCACTTTTCCGCGCAAGGGCCGGTGCATGCACTCTTGCCATCGCCCGCGACGTCCTTGTCAAAGGTGTACAGCGTCATCCCGTCGCTGCCGGTGAGCATCCCTCCCGACACCTTGGCCGGCTCCGCTGCCTGCGCCAGGGGCAGCATGCCGATCAACCCCGCCAAGAGCATCGTCGTAACGAGCTTGTTCATGCTTTTCATCCTCAAATTTGGTTGTCGTAGTTGGTAATCGAAAATCAGGGCTTGCGCCCGAGGCCACCAGCACCGGATGCGGTTTCGCGTGTGCCTTACCCGAGTAAACATCTAGCGCGCGGGAATATTCCATTGCCGCGGTTTACCCCCGCATTGGAGCCACGTTGGGGTATGCCGGAGAACAATGGACTGCAAGCACATGCGAGGCGCCGGCCAACAGTGGCCCGAGGTACCGCTAGCCGGCGCCGGCCCACGAGATAGCGCGGCGGCCCCGCCGCACGCGCAGAGCGCAAGTGCGCCGACGGTCGCGTGTTAGATCGCGATCTGCCGGTAGACGGACTCCGCAAGAGCCAATAGTCCGGCGCGGTCGAGCTCTCCGGCGAGGGCATAGAAGAGTGCGCCTTCGCGCCAGTAGAAAACCGAGACGTCTTGGTCACGGGCAAAGCGGAACGCGGTTGGGCGGTCGGCCGCCTGCACTTTGGAGGCGTACAGCACGACCCGTTTGCCCTCGGTGTTTTCGTACATCAGCAGCGCCCCGGGGCCGTCGTCGCTCGACAGCAGGCGCCCACCGATCAGTGTGAACCCGAGCGCGTCCAAGCTCGGCGCGTGAACCGTTGCGCCGATACGTTTCGTGAGCCAGGTCACGAGGTGCTCCTCCTGGTCGCCGGGTACCTCGACCGGATGACGCATTTCCGGTGCGTAGACTGCGTAGGCCATCGCCGCCTCTCGAGCCCCGCGCGGTGTTCCGGCGACTGAAGAGAATCCTCCCTGCTCCAGGTGCATGCCGATCCAGCCGCCGGCAACCAGCAGCAGCACACCCGCGGCCACGGCGCCAAGTGCTTGCAGCCAATGGTGCCGGCGCGGTCGCTTGTCCATCCGCGCCGGTACGGGCTCGTCCAGCACCGGATCGTAGAGCGCGCGCAATCCCCGGCGGATCGCCTCGTAGTCGTCGACTTGGCGACGCAACCCGGGTGAGCCGGCGAGACGTTCCTCGACGCGGCCCCGCTCGCTCGGCGACAACTGCCCGTCGGCGTAGGCGTGCAGCTCTTCAAGCTCGGGGGAAAGCGGCTCGTTCATTACTTGACCCTCCGCAGTGCCGGCTTGGTCTCCGCGGCCATCCAGGCGCGCAGGCGCTCGCGCGCCCGATGAAGCCGAGACATCACGGTGCCGATCGGTGCACCGACGACGCTCGACACTTGCTCATAGCTCATCTCCTCCAGGCACACCAGCAAGAGCACCTCGCGCTGGTCGGGGGAGAGTTGCGCCAAGCCCTGCTCGAGATCGCGCAGGTTGAGCGCCCCATCCGCCGTCTGCGGCCTCGGGTCGCGGTAGTCGCCGTGCGCCATGGGCTCGGTATCGACGCTTTTTCGTCTCACCGCGTTGACGTGGAGATTGTGCATGAGGGTAAACAACCAGGCCCGCAGGTCCGTGCCCGGCTCCCAATGGTGCGCCTTGCGCCAAGCTCGCTCGAGGCAGTCCTGGACCAGATCATCCGCCGCGTGCGCGTCGCGCGTGAGTGCCCTGGCATACCGCCTCAAGCGCGGTATCTGGATGGAAAGCAGCTCCTCCGCGAGTCCGTTTGTCATGACTTGTAAGGTCTTCTCACCAACGCGTTTGCTGAAGCGGCGGGCTGCCCTGCCGAGCAGCATACGAGATTTGACGGGGTGACGGCGATCGCCTCGTATCGCGAATCACGATCCATCCTGGCCGCAGCCACGCGGAGCGGGCGCGGGCAATCCAGGTCGACTCGGACACCGGGGTATCTCGGGGTCCGGGGCGGCCCACGCCTTGCCAAGGATCATTGCGAGGGCTTATAGGGTCGGCATGAAATTCGTGCGCATCCTGCTCTGGTCCGCTCTGGTGGCGGTGATTGTCGTGGCGGGCGCCGTCGCGTTGCTGCCGTTGTACCTGGAACGGCACCAGGACATCCTGGAGGCTGCCGCGACGCGCGCCCTGGGCCGGCCGGTGGAGATCGACGGCGTGACACTTGCTTGGTCGCTCGACTCGCCATTCGATCTCGCCTTGGCCCTGGAAGGCGTGCGCGTGCAAAACCCGGGCGGGGCAGGGGACGGACTCTTCGCCCGCGCCGAAACCGTCGATCTAAGGTTTGATCTCGCCGCACTGCGGGAGCGCCGCATCGAGATCGCGCAGTTGGTCGTTCATGGCGCCGAAATCGAGCTCGTGGCCGGACCGGACGGGGGCAATAACTGGACGCTCGGTGGTGAGGACGTCTCGGCGGCGGGCGGCGATCGGGTGCGCATTCGGAGCGTCCGCCTCTTGGATTCCGTGGTCTCGTTCCAGGGGGCATCCGGGGCGTTGTGGCGCAGTGATGTGGAACGGCTGGATCTCGCCGGACTCGACGCGCCGCAACTGGAGCTCGACGCCGACATTGCGATCCGAGACACCAACCTATCGCTCTCGGGGTACGCCGGACCCGCGGATGCCGGGCGCTGGCCCTTCGACCTGCAGGCGCGGAGCGAGGGGATCGCGGCGCGCGCCCGGGGGACCACAAGCGCTGCATTCGATCTTGCCGGACTCGCAGTCGAGATCCATCTCGAGGTCCAACCCACGGATGCGCTCGCACCGCTGGTGGCCGTCGACCCCCTGCCCAACGGGGCGCTGGAGCTCGGTTTCCAGCTCCAAGGGGTCGACGCAGCCTACCGTCTGTCCGAGATCGCCGGATCCTTCCGATCGGATGCGCCGCCGGGACCGATCACCGTTACCGACGGGACGGCCGAGCTCACGAGCGACGGCGGCTGGTCAACCAACCTCCAGGGCCGGGTCGGCGATCGGGCCGCGACCCTGAACCTGGCGCCGGTGTCCGTTGTCGAGAAACCCCGCACCAAAGGTCGCGGCAAGACCGCGACCGTCGCCGTCGCGAG
>JBGSTR010000486.1:0-2912 GCA_041736365.1 Chromatiaceae bacterium
GGGGTCGCTGAGGGCGAGGTTTCCGACCTCCACCAGGTCGTCGCGGACCACCGTCCGGCCGATCCGCGCGGTGATGCTGTCCTCCGCGGCGGCGTCCAGGTAGTGCTCGGCGAACAGGGGCTGATCGACGCCGGCACGGTAGCCGACGACCGCGCGCAGCTTCTGGTCGACGGTATAGCCGAGCAGGCCCGGGTAGAAGAGGTCGACACGGGCCCCGTGGGCCTGGTGAAAAACGGTCCGGATGAAGGTTTGGAGCTCGCGCCGGGCGGAATCGGCACTGTCGGCGTGGTAGACGTCGACCGTCTCGCGTAGCTCACTGAGGAGTGGGTCGACGGAGGGATCGACGCAGACGGAGTTGTGATCGTTCATGGGCTGTGTCCTAGGTCAGGTTGCAGCCCCTTAAGCGAAGTTCGTGCCAGTTAACTAAGTCAATGTTTTGCAGAAAGTATTTCTGCAACAGCTCGCGTCCTTCGATCCTGCATTTCTTGCAGTGCGCAAAATTCGTAGACACTCGTTGCGGGGTCCTGGAGGGCGAGATCAGGGCAGCTGCCGGGCGGTGGATTACCGCGAGGCTCTCGGGTCTGGCTTGGGTACACCGTCGCACATTGATAAATCCAACGGTAGTATGATTCCGGGCGCTCTCGCCACCCGAGGGACGCGCGGGCGGCCGGCGGTTAGCCTGGTGCGATCACTTGCCGCGGTAGGCAAAGTACCTACGATTTGCAGTTGGACGAGGACCGGTCCATGCTTCCGAATCCCTGCTCCAATGAGCGCCTTGGCACGGGAAAGCCCGCTTCGTGAACACCTTCCACCTTGTCCTGCTCAAGCCCTCTCACTACGACGACGATGGCTACGTCATCCGTTGGTGGCGCTCCGGAATCCCGTCCAACACCCTGGCGACACTGTACGCCCTGGCGCGCGACGCCGCGGAGCGCCGTGTCCTCGGCGAGGACGTCGGGCTTTGCATCACCACCGTCGACGAGAACAACACGCGGGTGCGAATCGACCGGATCGCGAACATGATCGAGCGCGATGGCGGGCACGGCTTGATCGCGCTGGTGGGCGTGCAGAGCAATCAGTTCCCGCGCGCCATGGACATCGCACGCCAGTTTCGTGCCCGCGACATCCAGGCCGCCATCGGCGGCTTCCACGTCAGCGGCGTCCTGTCGATGCTCCCCGTGATCACGCCCGAGATCCAAGAGGCCATGGACCTGGGCATCTCGATCTTCGCCGGCGAGATCGAGCACCGCTTCGACGCCTTCCTCCAGGACGCCCACGACCGGCGGCTGAAGCCCGTCTACAACTACCTCGCGGACCTGCCCGGCATCGAGGGTGTGGTCCCGCCCTACATGCCGAGGGAGTACGTTCGGCGCACGCTCGGGGAGCTGACCAGCTTCGACGCCGGCCGCGGCTGCCCGTTCCTTTGCAGCTTCTGCACCATCATCAACGTGCACGGCCGCAAGTCGCGCTTTCGTACGCCCGAGGACATCGAGCGCATCGTCCGCGAGAACGACGCGCAGGGCATCAAGGGCTTCTTCGTCACCGACGACAACTTCGCCCGCAACAAAAACTGGGAGCCGATTTTCGACCGCCTAATCGAGCTCAAGCGCGAGGGTCTCGGGGTGCATCTCACGCTGCAAGTGGACACCCAGTGCCACAAGATCCCGCGCTTCATCGACAAGGCGGCGGCCGCGGGCACCAAGCGCATCTTCATCGGCCTGGAGAACATCAACCCGGACAACCTTGCCGCAGCCAACAAGAAGCAGAACAAGATCACCGACTATCGCGCCATGCTGCTCGCCTGGCGCAGGCACCGGGTATTCATCGACGGCGGCTACATCATCGGTTTCCCGGGCGACACGCCGGAGACCATTCGGCGCGACGTCGAGATCCTCAAGCGCGAGCTTCCAATGGATCGGGTGCAGTTCTATTGCCTCACGCCGCTGCCCGGCTCCGCCGACCACAAGGCCCTCTACGAGCGCGGCGTGCGCATGGACCCGGACCTCAACAAGTACGACCTCAACCACATCACCACCGATCACCCGCGCATGACCCGAGACGAGTGGTACGGCGCATTCCAGGGTGCCTGGCGCAGCTTCTACACGGTCGAGCACATCAAGACCCTGATGCGGCGCGGGCGCACCAACGGCGTCAGCACCGGGAACATCATGGGCTCGTCGATTGCCATGTACGTGTACACCTCCGTGGAGGGCGTGCAACCGCTGGAGAGCGGCGTCGCGCGCCGCCGCGTCCGCCGGGAGCGCCGCGCGGGCCTGCCGATCGAGCATCCACTGGTCTTCTACCCGAAGTATCTGGGCCGCTCCCTGCTCGGCTACGCGCGGGCGTTGGGCATGCTGATCCCGCTCGCCATCGAGCGCCGGCGCCTAAAGCGCGACCCCGACGCCAAGCACTACATGGATCAAGCGCTGACACCCGTCGACGACCAAGAGCTAAGCGCCATGGAGATGTACTCCGTGACCGATGCGGCCAAGAACGCCGTGGATGTGCACAAGGACAAGCAGCAGCGTCGTGCTCAACACCGCGGTCGCGTCGCGTGAGCGCGACGGCATACATGCGGTGAATCAGCGCCAAGCCTGTCTTGAGGTGCTGCCGTGACATCTCTAGGGCACAGGCGGCGAGCGATCTGACTTCCGGAGTTGCAGCCGGTGTGACTTCCGGGGTCGAGGTGGCTACGGCATCCGGGATCATTCGCGGCACGATGGCGATGAACGGGGCGGGGTCGATGACGACCGTCGTACCGCACCCTGTACGGCGAATAACTCGCGCTTGCGGAGAACGCACCCCATAATCTCCGCATGAATCGCGGCGATTGCACCTACATCTGGCAGGCCGACGACTGGCCGCGTTGGCGCTATGACTTGGCGGCGCTGGCGGGGCCGTTGGCGGAGGTC
>JBGSTR010000516.1:0-2146 GCA_041736365.1 Chromatiaceae bacterium
GAGGCCCTGCGCGACGAATAGTGGCCGACGCGCCGCTTAGAGCGTTCCCCAGGAGCTCTTGCGTTGCCGTAGACGCAGGTGCGGCAGCACCAGCCCGAGCAGCACCCCACCGGCGAGCACGCTCGCTCCGATCATGAACCAGCGCTGATCGCTCTGGTTCTTCAGATCGCGGTTCTCCTGCTGCAGGTCGGCGCGCTCCCGCGTGAGCTCGGCGACCTGGATCCGCAGGCGTTCGCGGTCGCTGGTGATGTCGAGCACATTGGCGGAGGCGTGGCGAATGGTCGCGTACTCCTGCTCGATGCGCTGTTTGTCGCGCTCGAGTGCCTGGTAGCGCGAATTCAGGTCGGCGTGCTCCGATTGGAGCGCCGCGAGCCTGGCCGAGAGTGCGTCGGGCTGCTGTTGGAGCTCCGCGAGCCGCGCCTCCATCTCGGTAAGCCGAGTGCGTGCAACCGGCTCCTCTTGGAGTTGGCGCTGCAGCACGAAGCCCACCGTCCCGTCTTCGCTGCGCACCCGGGCGTAGTCGTTGCCTTCGTTGACGCTCAGCACATCGAGCGCGGTGCCGCTGGGAAGCATCCGAATGATCTTGTAACGGGTGCTCTCGCCGGCGCGGAGCGTGATTTCGAGCTGATCCGATACGTAACGGGTATCGGCCTGCGCGGCGAAAGCGGCCAACAACAGGAGCGGCACGGCTAGGAAGGGTCTCACGACGGGTCCTCTGCAGAATGCGTTGATGTCGGATTCAGGCGCCGATTAGCCCCGATACCCTGGCGCGCGACCGCGACGGTCGAAACGCCATCAAACCCCGGGCAGCAACAGCAGCTCAAGCAACGCCTTCTGGGCGTGCAGTCTATTCTCCGCCTCGTCCCAGACCACGGATTGGGGGCCGTCGATCACCGCCGCCGCAACCTCCTCGCCGCGATGTGCCGGTAGACAGTGCATGAAGAGTGCGTCCGGATTCGCCCTTGCCATGACGGCTTCCGAAACCTGAAAGCGGGAAAACTCGGTCATGCGATGCGCCTGCTCGTCTTCCTGACCCATGCTGGCCCACACGTCGGTCGCCACCAAGTCGGCGCCCTCGGCGGCAGCTTGTGCCTCGCGCACGATGCGACAGCGCCCGCCCGCGGCGGCGAGCAGGTCCGTATCCGGATCGAAACCCTCCGGGCAGGCGATGCGGAGCTCGAAATCGAACAGTCGAGCTGCGTTCATATAGGAGTGGCACATGTTGTTGCCATCGCCGATCCAGGCCACCCGCTTTCGGCGAATGTCGCCGCGGTGCTCCAGATAGGTCTGCATGTCGGCGAGAAGCTGGCAGGGGTGGAAGCGGTCGGTCAGGCCGTTGATCACGGGGACCGACGAATAGGCTGCGAAACGCTCGACCGTCTCTTGGTCGAAGGTGCGAATCATGATCGCGTCCACCATGCGCGAGAGCACCCGAGCGCTGTCTTCCACCGGCTCGCCGCGTCCGAGCTGCGTGTCGCGTGCGGACAGGAATAGCGCGTGCCCGCCGAGCTGGGCCATGCCCGCCTCGAACGACACCCGGGTGCGAGTCGAGGACTTCTCGAAGATCATCGCCAAGGTGCGATGGCGGAGCGGGCGATAGTCCGCTCCGGCGCGCAACATACGCTTCAGCTCGATACCGCGCTGGATTAGCGCACGCGCCTCGCCGGCGCTGAGATCGAGCAACGAGAGAAAATGCCGGCATCCGGTCGAGTCAGCGTCCATGTGTGATCGCGCTTGTTCGAGATCGGGTGCTTGCGGGGTTGAGCTTGGTTTAGGACTGGCCAAGGAATTCTCGGATCAATTCGCTGAGGTTTCGCAACAGCTCCTCTGCCTCGCCGGTCTGAATTACCAGCGGCGGCAGCAAGCGAACGACTCGCTCGGCCGTGACGTTGATCAAGAGCCCGCGCTCCAGCGCCTGTTGCACCAGCGCCGCGCAGGGTCGATCGAGCTCGATTCCGATCATCAAACCGCGGCCGCGGACGGCTACCAGGCCGTCGAGATCCGTCAGTGCATTCCGCAAGCCGTCGCGTAGGAACCGACCCAATTGCTCGGCGTGCGCCACCAATCCCTCTGACTGGATGGTCTCGAGCACCGCGCGCGCTGCCCGGCAGGCGAGCGGATTGCCGCCGAAGGTCGATCCGTGCTG
>JBGSTR010000574.1:0-1591 GCA_041736365.1 Chromatiaceae bacterium
GACGATGCCGGCGCCGATGAAGGTATCGAAGGGTCCGTACACCGGCGCGGCGGCGGCAGCGGCCATGAGCCCGGCGGCTTCGCGAGGGGCAAACTGGTGACCGGCACCGTCCTCGAAGTAGCCCGGCGTAAACACCACGGCGTCGCTTCCCAACTCACTCAGCCGTTGCAACACCGCTTCGGTCGGCAGGCGGGCGAGAAACTCGGCGGTTACCCGGTCCTGGAATCGCGACACCTCGCCGCGCAATTGTGCTTCCCAGGCGCGATCCTGCACGGAGGCGCCCGTCACCACCACCAGCCGTCGGGCGTGCGGATGCCAGCGCAGCGAAAGCTCAATGGTACTCGGAAAATCGTATTCGATCGGTACGCCGACCACGTCGGCCGGCAGTGGCGGGCGCAATTTCAGGAACGACTGCGAAACGGCCGCGTGGATGATCGGGACCTGCGGAAATAGCTCGGCTCGATGGCGGAGCGCGAAATCAAGCGCGCCGTCGGCCCCGACGACCAGCACGTCCGGCGGTCGCAACGCATACTTCTCGCGCAGAAACCTGGTCAGGACGCGCGTGTAGTACTCGCCCTCAAAACGGGGATAATCGAGAAACTCGGCGTTCAGCTCCGTCGAATTGGCGAGCGTCTCGCGCAGGCCGGCGTCGAATTCGAGATTCGCCGGCAGCAAGCGATCGTTGGAAAAAAGCACGAGGGCGGACCGGTTCTCCCCGGCCGGGACGGCCGGCGCAAACAAGAGCCAGCACGCGACCCAAAGTCGTAGAATCGATCCGTGCTCTGCACGACCCATCATTGAAAGCGACCTGGCGAGAAATGGGGGACGATATCTGAACCATCCCCTGAGTCTGCTCTTAAAAACAGTAGGTTATACGATATATTCAAGGCCGAATAGCGCAAGCGTGGGGAGTTGTGGTGCCTGGAAAGCGACCAAACCCACCAGGAACCACCGCATGCACGCGATTGCGATCTTACAAGGATACTTGTTCCCACTGTTGCCGAAATGCACGCCCGACGTTGGCGACCCTATTGGGAGGGGTTGCCTCCAGCGTACCGCAAACTGATCGGATGCCAGGAAGCCATCTGGTCAGCCTGTCCTTAGGGAAACGCTGATTTAAAGCGTTTCCCGTCCGGGCCAGGGATGGCCCGGCATTTTCGAGCACCTTAAGGGACAAGAAAATGGAGCGGTCCGAGAGTCGCGCCTCTTGGACCGCGAGCTGACGAAATGCCACGACGGTATTTAATCAGCGGTTCCTTGGAGAACGCCAAGAGATCTAGAAACATGCCTCGAATCGTTGTCTTTGTCCTGACCGCCTGCTTCCTTTGGACTGCCTGGCTGTCGTCGGCCTGTGCTCAGGAGGCCGAGAGCCTGTTGCCCGGATGGTTGGTCACCTCGAGCACACTCGAGTCGAAGATCGCGGAAGCGGAGGGGGCGACCGACAGGACCGAGGAGGCTAAGACCCAGCTTGTCAAGCTGTACCGAAGGCCTTGAGCAATCTACAGGCGGCCAAGGACAACGTCGCATCGGCGGCCACGTTTCGGCGCAGGGCCGAGCGGGCGCCGGCCGAGATCCAGGCCATCCGCGCGGC
>JBGSTR010000605.1:0-5888 GCA_041736365.1 Chromatiaceae bacterium
CTGGGACGAGGCCGCGCCGCTTTCCTCGGCATTGCGGCTCCGCACCCTGCGCCACAATCAACCGGCGCCCTTCTCCTCCGCGCTTGGCATGCACGCGATCTCGAACGGCGGCCTGAGCTTCCTGTCCTCGATGTTTCGCGGCCTGACAAGCCCGGACTTCGCCCTGTTCGGCCGCAGCGCGCTGAGCGATAAAGCCGCGCCCCTATCCTCCATGTTCGGCCTCCGCACGCTTAACCGGGGCACGACCGGGGCGTCGTGGAGAACGAGCCTGGGTCTGCCGTTGCTGGCGAAGAACCCGGCACCGCTGTCGTCGGCGCTCGGCCTTCAGGCTTCGACGGGAGGCGCCCTGCGGCATCATCCCGCGCCGCTCTCGGCCGTCCTCGGCCTTCCCGCCATCGCGCACGGTCGCAGTTTCCTGTCGCCGCTGTTCGGTGAGCTGGCAAGCTCCAAGCTCGCCTTGTTCGGTCGCAACCCGCTGATCCACAAAGCGGCACCCCTATCGTCGATGACGGGACTGAAGACAATCTCGGGTAAGTCGGGCGGGTCTTTGAAGACAAGCTTTGGGCTGCCCCTGCTCGCAGCCGAGACATCGCGCTCGTTCGGGTTCCCGGTGCTGTCGCGCAATCCCTCACCGACCTTCGGGTCCCCCCTGGCGGCCAAGCAGACACCGCGCTCGTTCGGGCTGCCGTTGCTGTCGAGCAAAACCTCTCCGACCTTCGGATCACCCCTGCTGGCCACTCAGACACCGACCTCGCTCGGGCTGCCGTTGCTGTCGAGCAAAGCCGCGCCGCTGTCGTCCATGTTCGGGCTCCCCGTTCTCAGCTCCTCGCATCGCTAACGCGCCCGCCTCGAGGATGAGCCGGCAATGGCTTGTCCTCGAGGTACCTTCCCCGTTCGGACGAACCCCGCATGCGCGGTCTGAACCGCATCCCGCTACGCGCCGATGCGCCAGCCGCCGCGTGCTCGAGAGGCTATCGACGAGTGTCTAGTTTTCTTGACAGTTTCAATGGTCAACCTTGCTTGACAAGCTCGAATTAGGCTCCTAGAATTGCCCACAGATCGGCGAAGGTAATCGCCCACCGGGCACCCCTCTCCGATCGCTTCCGACCACCGGCGCTGCCGGGGGTCAGCCGCAATCACCGAGTGTGCGCATGCTTCGCAGCAAACACCGATGCCGGCAGGAAGCAGCCCCGCGTGTGGGGTTCGCACGAGGCAGAGGTCGCTTGAGACCTCGTTTGTCCTGGAGAGAACTTATGGCAACTGATTTGGACGATCCGGACCGAGTATGGCCGACCGGACTGACGATCAAGGAGTCCGAGGAGCTCCACAAGCACGTGATCGATGGTGCGCGAGTCTTCTTCGTGATCGCGCTCGTCGCACACTTGCTTGCGGCAATCTTGACCCCGTGGCTCGGATAGGAGAAAACCATGAACCAAGGTCGAATCTGGTGTGTCGTTAAACCAACAGTGGGACTCCCCCTGTTTCTGGGCTCGGTCACGGCGATCGCGCTGCTCGTGCACTACGCGGTGCTTACCCACACGCCCTGGTTTACCGCCTACTGGGCAGGTTAGCGCAAGGATTCTTGCGCTGGAGAAGGCTCTGCTGGGGTCGCGGGCCGACAGTCCCGGCCCCTTTGGAGCGATCGTGGGCTCACACCCGCGACGGAGCCTCATCGGGGATCAGCCGGTGGTCGCGCGTGGTCAATGCGGCCCCGCGGCTGCCGGCAAGATGTGTGATGGCGCGGCGCGGGTGCGTGCTGCCACTATGTAGAAATCTCCCCGCGAACCATGTGGAGAGCCATCATGACTGACCCGATCGTCCGAGTTTACGAATCCGAGCAGCAGGCGCAGGCAGCGGTCCGTGCGCTGATCGCGCGCGGTTTCTCGGAAGAGATGACCTTCCTCGCCACACCCGTTGCCGAGGAAGAGGTCCAAGTCGCCGACGTCGCCGACGCTCAGGCGGACGAAGGCGAGATAGCCAAACCCAAGGGCGCCAAGGCCAAGGGCGCGAAAACCAAGACCGCGCAGGCCAAGGCGTCAAGGGAATCCTCGGACGCCGTCATTGCGGATGGCGTGAAGCGCGGCTTCATAAAACCGGATCAATCCGGCTTCTATTCAGACGCGATGCAACAGGGCGCCTCGTTGGCAGCGGTCTGCGCGCCCTTCGGCCAAGGTGTGCTGGCCAGTCATATTCTGGACAAACAGGGCCCGATCCACACCGGCCTCGAGCACAAGGCTCCTACGGTCACCTGGGACGAGGCCGCGCCGCTTTCCTCGGCCTTCCGCCTGCCTACGCTATGGCGGAACCAACCCGCACCGCTGTCCGTAGTCGCCGGCGCGCCGCTCTCCCGGGGGCGAACATTCGAAAGCAAATTTGCCGAGCTGACCGACACGAGCTGGACCCTCTCTTCCCGAGTCGGTTTCGGGCTGTTGACCCGCAACCAAGCCCCGAAAGCGTCGCTCTCCGGCAAGTCCGGCGACGAGTGGAAGTCGAGTCTCGGGTTCCCCATGCTCGCTTCCAATCCCGTCCCGCTCTCCGCCGCGATCGGAATGGAGCTGCTGAGCCCGCGGATTCCACCCCAGGATCCCGCGCCGCTGTCGGATTTCCTTGGGTTCCCGGTCCTGTCCCATGGGCGCTCCTTCCTGTCGAGACTGCTGCCGACGCTGACGAGCCCGGGCTTCGCCATGTTCGGCAGTGATCCGCTAACCGACAACGCCGCTCCGTTCTCGTCGCGCATCGGCCAGCCGGTGCTGATGGACGATCCGGCACCGCTCTCGGCGAAGATGGGTCGGCCGACGCTGTCGGACAATCGACTGACGTCGGAAGGATTCGGCCTAGCGATGCTGTCGCGCAATGCCGCGCCGCTATCATCCCTGTTCCACCTTCCCCTGCTCACCCGCTACCAGTAAGCCCTCTCCGCCTCAGGGACGCGCCACCAGTGGCGCGTCCTTGGCACACCCACCGCATCGTTCAGAGCGGGCGTCCGCTTCCACGCGATGGACAACGGTACCTTTTCCTGCGCGCCACCCGAGCCGGCACGCTTTAATGTGTCAATTATTCTTGACACTTTTAATGGTCAACTTTGCTTGACAACCCTTCCCGTCACTCCTAAACTTCCCCTCAGGCCGGATGAGGTTTCTCGCACACGCAGACGCCCCGTCCGATCACGCTCCCGATTACTGGCTCGTCCAGGATCGGCCGCAGCTGCCGAGGTCCACGGAGGTTCGCAAAAACCACCGCGGCGTCGGCAGGGAGCAGCCCCCGCGTGCGGGGTTCGCACGAGACAGAGGTCGATCTAGACCTCGGTTCGTTCTGGAGAGTAATTATGGCGACTGATTTGAACGATCCGGACCGAGTATGGCCAACCGGACTGACCATTAAGGAGTCGGAGGAGCTCCACAAGCACGTGATCGACGGAGCGCGGGTTTTCTTCGTGATCGCGCTGGTCGCGCATCTTCTCGCGGCAATTTTGACTCCGTGGCTCGGATAAGGGGAAAACCATGAACCAAGGTCGAATCTGGTGTGTTGTGAATCCAACGGTTGGCCTGCCGTTGTTCTTGGGCGCGGTGGCGATTATCGCGCTGCTGGTGCACGCGGCGGTCCTGAGCTCGACTCCGTGGTTCTCGGGCTACTGGGCGGGCGCGAGTGCGGTCGAGACCGTACAGATCGAGCAAGTCCCGGTGATTGTTGCGCCGGTTGCGCCGGTCAACCAGTAGACGAGGTGCCCCCGCGCACGCTGGAGCGGCTTGTAGGAGGCTCCGGTGGTGAACGCGCGGGGGCGTCGCGGATTACGGGCCGGCTGAACCCCGACGTGGTTTAGACCAAACCCACTGCGAAGTGAACCGCCTGGGAAATAAGCTGATTACGGCGTGGGTCTCTCTTGGCCCGCGCTTCCTTCCGTTTGCCGACGTCGCCACGCCGGACCTGCCGCTCAGCCGCCTGTTGCGGCTCTCGCTGTTCCAGGTCTCGGTCGGGATTACGTTGGTTCTCCTGGTGGGCACCCTCAACCGGGTGATGATCGTCGAGCTCGGGGTACCGGCGTCCCTGGTCGGCATCATGGTCGCCCTACCTCTGATATTTGCGCCATTTCGGGCCCTCATCGGATTCCGGTCGGATACGCACCGTTGCGAGCTGGGTTGGCGGCGTGTGCCGTTTATCTGGAACGGCACCCTGCTCCAGTTCGGCGGCTTCGCGATCATGCCGTTCGCGCTGCTGGTGCTCGCGGGCAAGCTCCAAGCCGCGGATGCGCCGGTGTGGATCGGTCAACTCTCCGCGGCCGTCGCCTTCCTACTGGTGGGCGCCGGCGCGCACATCGTGCAGACCGCCGGGCTCGCGTTGGCAACCGACCTAACCCCGACGGAATCACATCCCAAGGTCGTGGGGCTGATGTACGTGATGCTGCTCGTCGGAATGATCGCGAGCGCCCTCTTATTCGGTATTGCACTCGCGAATTTCACGCCCGGACGGCTGGTTCAGGTGATCCAGGGTGTCGCCGTCGTTACCCTGGTGTTGAACGTCGCGGCGATGTGGAAACAGGAGACGCGCAGACCACCCCACGGGGCACCCGCGCCGGCGGCCGATCCTACCTTCCGCGAATCCTGGGCAAGCTTCTGCGAGGGCGAGCACACGGTGCGCCGTCTCGTCATCGTCGGCATCGGCACCATGGCCTTTGGGATGGCCGATATCCTGCTCGAGCCCTTTGGCGGCCAGATTCTGCACCTGAGCGTCGGCGCGACGACCAAGCTGACGGCGTTGCTGGCCTTCGGCGGACTGCTTGGATTCGGCTTGGCTTCGCGCGTGCTCAGTCGTGGGGCCGACCCCTATCGGATCACTCAGATCGGCGCGGCGATCGGGCTGCCCGCATTCGTTTTGGTGATCGTCGCCGCCCCACTCGGCATGCCCGCCTTGTTCCTCGCCGGCAACTTCCTGATCGGCTTCGGCGGCGCGCTTTTCGGTCACGGAACTCTGACCGCGACCATGAATCGGGCGCCCAAGCACCAGGCTGGACTGGCGCTCGGCGCATGGGGCGCGGTGCAGGCCACCGGCGCCGGCCTGGGAATGGCCCTGAGCGGGGCCATGCGCGACCTCGTCAACGCCGAGCTCGGAACAACCGCGGGACCCGTCGGACTTTCCGGGGCGGCTATTGGCTACGTCTCGGTGTATGGGATTGAGATCGCGTTGTTGCTCGTCACGCTCGCCGCCACCTACCCGCTGATACGCCGCGCCGGTGCGCGCCGTCCCGGTGTGTCCGAATCGGATCTCGATCTTGCCCTCGATCCGATCCCCACCGCACCCGGGCCGGTCGACTCCAGCGGAGGCCCGACTTCTTAGAGCAACGATATGGCCCAACTCCCCATTCTCGAATATCCCGATCCACGCCTGCGGCTGCCCTCGCAACCCGTAACCGCGTTCGACCAAGGATTGGCCCGACTCGTCGACGATCTGTTCGATACCCTCTACGCCACCAAGGGCATCGGACTTGCCGCGCCGCAAGTGGGTGACCCCCGCCAAGTCTTGGTGATGGATCTATCGGGTAGCGCCTCGGAGCCGCAGGTCTACGTCAATCCCGAGATCCTCACGGACGCGGTGCCCGGACTTGTGGAGGAGATGTGCCTTTCGGTGCCGGGGGTGGTCGGCAATGTGGTGCGGGCAACCCAGCTCAGAGCGCGCGCCTACGACTGCTCAGGAACGAGCTTCGAGCGGGATCTGGAAGGCATGTATGCCGTCTGCCTGCAGCACGAGATGGACCATCTCGCCGGCAAACTGTTCATTGACCATCTGTCGTTGCTGCGACGCCTTCGGCTCCGGGTCGGCGCCGAGCGTCGCGCACGCGCCCACGCGTCACGATCGGAGTCCAGCAACGCCCCGCCAGCCGGTTGACACCCGCC
>JBGSTR010000631.1:0-3422 GCA_041736365.1 Chromatiaceae bacterium
AGGGTCCGTCGCCGAGGCGTCGGACAAGGAACTCGCGGCGACCCTGACCGCCCTGGTCGCGGACGGGGCCGGCATCGAAAACGCGCTGGATCTGGAGGCCGCGGTGCCCAAGGCACCGGGCGGGCTGTTCGGCGACGACGAAGACCTGACTACCGCGGCCCGGCTGCGCCAGGCCCTTCAGTGGTAGACAGACACCGCCGGGCTCGACATCGACGTCGACGTCGACGGCGGCGCCGTGCACCTCAATGGCGATGTCGGCACCGCGGCCGAGAAGGATCGCGTCGTCGCGCTCGCGACCACCACCGAGGGCGTGGATCGCGTCTTCAGCTATGTCAGCGTCGATCCGGACCTGATTCCAGCCATCCGCGACCGCCAGGCCGAGTTCGCCGGCGTCCATCACTCCGACCGCTGGATCAGCAGTCGGCTGCTGCGCCTTCTGCGTTTCGACACCACCGTCAACGCCCACAGCATCGAGGTCGAGGCGCTGGAGGGTAAGGTGATCCTCAGCGGTACCGTCACCTCGTCGGCCGAGCGCAGCGTCGCCGAGACCCTGGCCGGGCGGGTCCCCGGCGTCGCCGCGGTTGACTCCCGGCTCATCATCGAGAGCCCTCGCTGAGCGGACCGCCGCCGGCGAGAGCCTCCATGTCGCCGTCCAAGCGATCACTCAGCTCAGCCTACCGCTGCTGTTCGAACTGCTGCTTCTGCCGGCCGTTGCTGTGGCTGCGGCATTGCACCGCTACAGTCTCGGCGCCTCTGACGGACTCCACCGGCTCCAGATCCGCGCCTGCTTCGCCCGGCGACCCGCCGGCTGCCCTGTAGCCTGCGGACGACCGCGCTCCAGATGCTCCGCGGACCGGGACCGAGATTCCGCTCCTGTCAGGATCGCTTGGACGATCCCGAGAGTCTGCCGTTTCCTTTCCAGCCCCATCGGAGTGGCCACTTTGCGCGCGATGGGCCTGCAAGGCTGGAACGTAAGCCTGCCACGGACCAGGCAACAGCCTGGCCGCGGCTGGCGATCTGGCTCTTACGGTTGCAGAATCGTTACCGACTCATAGAAGCAATCCTCACCCTCGTCGCTGACGTATCCAGTACCGGTCGACGATTGGATGTTGGTGCCGTGGACATGTGGCTCAGGTGTGGGCACCTCACCGGTCTCCGGGTCGGGCGCCAGTTCGCAGTCCGGTATCGGGCGGCTGATGGCAAGCACCTGAGTCAGGCTCCTCGAGCTGGTATCCACCACACCCAGATTGCCGGTGTGCTCGCCGCTCACGATCAACCCCGCGCGGCCGGGATCCACGGCCAGGAAGTGCGCGTGGACGAACAACTGCTCAAAGGGCAAGCCCGTTTCGACAGCATCCCCGTGGGTTCGCACATCCGGTACCGACTGGCCGTTGGAGAGATCGATGATGCTCACGGATTTGAAGTCGCCCGATTCGGGATCGGTGTTCACCTCCGCGACCCAACGGCCGGTAATTTCGTCAGCTTCCACAGCGGCGCCTTCTTCACTCTCCTCGACTTCGACAGTCGCGGCATCGGCAATGGTGTGAATGGTTTGATAGGCACGGTGATTCACCTTGTCGGCGGTCAGATCGTGCATGTGGAGCACCCAGCCATCCGGGATGTCGAACTGCTCGTCAGCGGGCAGGCCGCTGACAAAACCCTCGAACGCCCCGCGGATGTCCACCGAGTACAGGATGGTGTCGGACGAGCTGTCGAAGGTGTACATCTTCTCACCGACATGGGTCGTCCCGTTCACGGTGTTTAGACCCTCGTCCACCTCGATGCCCTGGACACAGTCCTGGTCCGTCGCCAAATCGATGAAGCGGTAGGGGTGGTGCGAATCACGGTCGACCACGGAGACGAAGCAGGGAACATCGGTCGGCGACGGCTCGTGGTTGCCCACATAAACCTTGCCGTTAACGTCGTTCACCGCGGCCTCCTCGGCGGCGTGACCGAGCACATAACCCTCGAGAATCTGCGGATCAGTCGGGTCGCTGACGTCATAGACCACGAGCAGTCCAGACTCGTCGTCGGTCTTGCTCGCCCTCTGGAAGCCGCTGCGGTCCGGCTTCCACTTCAGGCCCGAATGCTCGAGCACCTGGTAGGCCAGTCCGCGATCATCGTCGATGTCGATACCGTGCGCATGGCGCGGGTGACCCTCGGCGCCCCTCGGGGCGCAGCCGCCAAACTGCCGGATGATTCGGCCATTGAGCCCCACAACCGGGATGCACGCGTTCTCGATGTTGAGCGTCGAGAGTACGTCGTTGCTCCCGGACTCGAAGATCGTAATGCCACCCTTGTTGGCATCGGTCTTCTTGGCCTGTCCCGGGGGGACCGATTCGTCGCCGCGCTCGTTGCTGCTGATCCAGTAATCCGCGGGACCCGACGCGTCGGTCTCGTGCGGTTTGTACAGGGGCGCGGGCGTGAGGTTCGGTTCGCCTTGCCACTGGTCCTCCGCGACGAGAACATCTTCGATTGAGTAGTTGGGGGCGGCAACGGCTGTACCGGAAAGTGCGACCGCGATCGCGGCGCAGATCATGGTCGTAGTAGAAACAATACCGCGTTGGTTGATGTAGCGAGACTTTCTCATTGCTATTCCTCCGGAAACGAGCAACCACGAAATCGCTTCGCGATGCACGAGGTATCTCCCAGCGGATTGCCACGCCGAACGCAGCATCCCCTCGCTGGGCGTGCCTGCCCAACTCGAAGCGCAGTTGACTTGGCTCTACGCCGAGATCGGAGGAGGGTTTAAGGGAGCGGAGATGTAAGCCATCACAGCGAAGAAGTAGCCACTGACGAGAACGGGAGCCGCCAACGTTTCAGTTTCGCCACCTTGGTCGACAACTGCGAGGTAATGGCCAGCCCCGTGACAACAATGATCTCCACACATGCCGTGTTGGAGTCCGTGTGACGAACCGTTGGATGAGCTGTGCTGGTGGGCAGATTCCGCTAGACGATCACACCGACACGCTGCCGCCGCAGTCCCCGCTGCGACGCCAGAGACGAGGTACAGTAGGGCGAGCAGGGCGCATACGAGACGACGGGCACGAGTGCAGACCGTGATCATGATCATAAAAGTAGACGAAACCTTTTCTTTGATCTGGTCCAAATTGTGTGGGAATCCGGGCGGAAAGCCGAAACCGGGGCCGGACCCTGGGGAATCCCCGCGACTCCGTCATCTGGACTCCGTCCACCAACGGCGCATCGCGATCGTTCGCGAGGCATTGATCGAGGGGCCGCAACGGAAGGGTCAGGTCGTCCAAGTGCACCTGGCGACTCTCCTAGCAGCCTGTCGGACTTTGGGCCTGATCTGAGACAGGGAGTCCAGTAAAATGGACGAGTCAATTTCGAGGGCTGGGGAAGATGAGCAAGTTCCACCTGATCGACCGGGACATCGACTTTCTGCTGCCGCCCTCGGTGCA
>JBGSTR010000649.1:0-10187 GCA_041736365.1 Chromatiaceae bacterium
CCGCCGCCGTGGCCTCGGCGGTCGCCGCCACGGGCGACTGGGCGCTGCCACTCGCATCGGGCGACGACTACGAGCTCTGCTTCTGCGTACCCCCGAAGTGCCGCGCCGAGCTGCCGGTATTGGCCAAAGGGGCCGGTATCGCGGTGACGCCCGTGGGTCGGATCATCGCCGGCGCGGGTCTGGTCTGTATTGGTCCGGATGGGAGTGCAATCGAGCTGGCGGCCAGCGGCTTCGATCATTTTCCGACGCCGCGGGCTAGCTGACATGGTCGAAACCATCGCGCGGCGACCGCTCCATCACTGGCTCGCGCTCGGCTTCGGGTCGGGACTGGCGCCGCGCGCGCCGGGGACCGCCGGCACCCTTGCGGCACTCCCGATTTACCTGCTGGTGAGCCAACTGCCGATCATGTCCTACCTGGGCTTGATCCTGGTCCTGTCCGTGCTCGGCATTTGGATTTGCGGCCGCACGGCACGGGAGTTGGGGATCAAGGACCCATCGGTCATCGTGTGGGACGAAATCGTCGGCTTTCTTCTGACCATGACCGCCGCACCCCCCGGCTGGGCCTGGATTCTCGCCGGCTTCGTGGCCTTCCGCGTATTTGATATCCTGAAGCCGTGGCCGATCTCGTGGCTGGACCGGCACGTGTCGGGGGGCCTCGGGATCATGCTCGACGACCTGCTCGCGGGCGTGTTCGCCTGGCTATCGCTGCTGGTTGCGTCGCGCCTGATCGGGTAGGGTGCCTAGTTGGGATCGGAGTTGGCGGTGGCCGGGACCTACTTTCCCGCGTTCCGCCGCTGCACGTGCGGTCGTCACGAAGTCATCTCATTGCTCATGAAATACGGAAATTCTTGGTGGTTGATGCTCGGTTTGTGCGCGTTTTTCGCCGGTGAATGCGTGCAGGCACAGATCTGCGATTACACGAGCATCGAGACCTCCGCGCCGGCCCGACGCTACATCGACAACGGCGACGGCACGGCGACGGATAAGCGCACGGGCCTTCAGTGGAAGCGTTGCAGCGAGGGTCAGACTTGGACGGGCAGGACCTGTACGGGACTCGCGACCGTGTTCAACAGCTTTTTCGACGGTTGGAAGCAGGCGCTTCAACTCGCCAGCTCGACCGTCTATGCGGGGAAGTCCGATTGGCGCGTCCCCAACGTCAAGGAGCTGGCGTCCATTATCGAGCAGGCGTGCTACGGCCCGGCCCTGGATCTTGCGGTCTTCCCGGATAACTCGACCGGATTGCCGATCGGGCATGTTTCATCCACAACCGATGCCGGCACGCTTGATCTTGTTGAGTGGAGTGTCGCGCTCGCGGGTGACGGAAACATCGGAACGTCTTCCGGCTCCAACTACCTGCGATTGGTTCGGTCGGGGCCGGCACCCGGGGCCATGAACGACACCGGGCAGGACTGGTGGTCCGGCCGGCTGACCAACTACTTGACCAGCGAGCCCGCGGCGTACCCCGGACAAGACGCCAGTCACGGTCGGGACGCGCGCGCCGCCGACGACGCGGACGGTCACGCCGGCTTCAGCTTCACCAAGCTCGATGCGGGCGGTGATCCGCTCCGACCGAGTGCGCGCACCTGGTCCTGCGTACAGGATGAGGTCACCGGGCTGGTGTGGGAGGCCAAGACCGACAACGGCGGCCGGCACGACAAGGATTGGAGCTACTACTGGTACAACCCGGACCCCTTCATCAACGGGGGTTCGGCAGGAACCGCGGACAGCACCCTCTTTCCCAGCAATCGGTGTTTCGATCGCGGCCGCTGCGACACCGATAAGCTCGTTGCCGATGTGAACGCCGAAGGACTCTGCGGTTTCAGCGACTGGCGCCTTCCGTCCCGCACGGAGCTGCGCTCCATTGTCGACTTCGGTACTCGCATGCCCGCAGTGGACACCGCTTACTTCCCGAATACGATGACTCCGACCACAACCGATTTCGGATTCTATTGGACCGCGGCACCCTCCGCGGCATGGACCGGATGGATCTACGGCGTGTCCTTCGCGGACGGCGCGGAGGCCCCGCAGCGCAACACGGGTATGCAGCACGTGCGCCTGGTTCGGGGCAGGAGCAGCAAAGCGACCCTCGGCCCTCACCTCATCGGCGTCTGGCGCCCGAGCACGGGCCGCTTCTACCTCGACATGGACGGCAGCCAGACCTGGACACCGCGTGTCGACGCCATCACCGATTCGTTCGGCGTTCGGAGCGACCTCCCGGTTGCGGGTGACTGGAACGGCGATGGCTTCGACGAGATCGGCGTCTGGCGACCCGGCACCGGCCGCTTCTATCTGGACATCGACGGCACCTTCACCTGGAGGACGGGAATCGATCTCGTCACCGACCCCTTCGGCGCGCGGGACGACCGCCCGGTAGCCGGCGACTGGAACGGCGATGGCACCGACGAGATCGGCATGTGGCGTCCGAGCACTGGGTGCTTCTATCTCGACATGGACGGCAACGGCACCTGGACCCGAAGCGCCGACAAGATCACCGCCCCCTTCGGTGCGCCGAACGACTATCCGGTGGTCGGCGACTGGAACGGCGACGGCGTGGACGACGTCGGGGTGTGGCGCCCGAGCACCGGTCGCTTCTATCTGGACGTGGACGGCAGCTTCACCTGGACGCGGGGAGTCGACGTCATCACCGACGCCTTCGGCATCCCCGGTGACATTCCGGTAGCCGGGGACTGGAACGACGACGGCAAGGACGACATCGGTGTGTGGCGCCCGAGCAGCGGTCGCTTCTACCTGGACTCGGACGGCAGCTTCACCTGGACGCCCCGTGTCGACGCCATCACCGCCTCCTTCGGCCTGCCGACCGACCTGCCGGTGGTGGGGCGCTGGTAGCATCAATCGGGGCAGGGGACTTCGCCCTGCCCCCAACTTCTCGTAGGTTGGCGGTGAGCGGAGCGAGCCCCAACGAACTAGCGGTGTTGGCACTCCGACCTCACCCGAAAACGCACTTCCCTTCTCGACACATCCCTCGAAGCTCAACATGGCCTCCCGTGTCCGACGTCCTTGTCGCGCCGGCTCCGGGGCGCTACATTCTGGTCAAGTCTGACCAACAGAGTGATGTCGCCATGGCGGAAGTCGTATTGAACCTCTACGAGGCCAAGACCTCGCTCTCCAAGCTCGTGGACCGCGCCGCGGCCGGCGAGGAGATCATCATCGCCAAGGCCGGGCGTCCGCTCGCGAAGCTCGGCCCGATCGAGCGCCGACAGGGCAGTCGCCAGCCCGGCGGCTGGCAGGGCAAGGTGCGTATCGGTGAGGACTTCGACGCGCCGCTGCCGGACGACATTCTCGACGCCTTCGAGGGTCACCGGTGACGGACGTCCGCCGGCTCTTGCTGGATACCCACGTGTTTCTGCGGTGGCGGATGGACGACGCGCGACTGAGCCCGTCCGCTCGGGAAGCCATTGCCGATGCCGAGCTGGTGTTTGTCAGTGCCGCCTCGGCGTGGGAGATCGCGATCAAGGCGCAGCTCGGACGTCTGGATCTCGATGCGGACTTCGCCGCCGGCGTGAGCGACAGCGGCTTCGAGCGCCTTATGATCGGCTTCGCGCACGCGGGCGAGGCGGGCGGCCTCCCGGACCACCACCGCGACCCCATCGACCGGATGCTCGTCGCCCAGGCTCGCGTCGAGCGCCTCACCCTGGTCACCCACGACCGCCAGCTCAAGTCCTACGACGTCCCGCTGCTCTGGACCTGACCCGCACAAGGGACCGCCCGACATATTCCAGCGCGTTGAGATTGCAGGTCGGGTTAGGGAAGCGTAACCCGACGCATAGGCCATGGGATCTGGTCGGCTGATTTTCTGACGACCTATTTCTGCGACACGCATCACAACCCTTGCCTTTACATGTGAATCCGTGTACACAAGCAGCGGGACGCGTGTGTAGTTTGCGACGCTGGTCTGCGGGGCGCACGCCAAAACGGACGACAACCGTAGCTCGACTCATATGAAGGAACGACGGCCCGCCGCTCGATCGCCAGCGATACCGGCATGGCTATTGGCGACGCTACCGGCGCTCGGATGCGGAGGCGAGAGCCCACTAGTTCGATTGTGTCCGGTTCGTCGGGCCCACAACCGGTCTGCGCAGCCGCCGCCGGCTGTTCTCGACACGCCGGCCGCCAGAAGCTTATCCTGCCGTTCCCCGTTCCCCGTTCCCCGTTCCCCGTGCTCTGTGCTGTCTGCTGTGTGCTGTGTGCTCCGTCTGTTCTCTGTTCTCAGGGAGCGAGCTTTATCTCAGTCGCACAGCGCACTGCAAGGACCAAGCTAGCGCTCGAGGCTAAGGGATGAGATCGCGACGATTGCTGCCCTTGGCCGGCACGCTCTTGGCGGTGCTATTGGTTCCGACGAAGACAACGCTCGGCGGACCCCCTCAAGTCACCTCGAATAATGTCACCGCGGCGCAGACAGAAAGCACTGCCTATGAGGAACCGAAAAACACAGGGTTGAGGTACCTGCTGTCGACGCCGCAGATAGCCGATCCGCTCCGTCCGCTGGACCATGCCCAAGTCGCGGGCGAGAGCATTCGGGTCCGGTCCGCGGTCGTTACGGTTGCCGATCCCTTGGAGACCCGTCTTGGACGGGCTTTTGATAGCCAGGTGTCCGCATTGATTCGCGCCTTCCATGCCAAGGATTACGTACTTGACGGCTTTGCGCTGACTTGGAGCTTGAACCGTGCTTGGCGCTTGGGCGGCGTCGACGAGCCCCCCGCCCAAGACGGCAGCGCATCGTTCCTCATGCAGCAGCGAACCACGCCAAGCGTGCTCCTGTTTCGCAAGGATCTCTGGCGCCACGACGTCTCACCTGATGTCGCGGTCCCGATCGGTGCGGAGTACTTTGCGGTCTTCCTGGTCGGCGAGGCGCCCTCTTTCGGCGTTCATCCGCGCGCATTCAAGGCCGCCGCCACTTGCGCCTTGAGGCTTGCGGGCAATCCCGACTCTGCTCTGCGATCTCGTCCCTGCGACGAGGATCTAACCGGGCTCGACGACGAGAACGTCAAGTTGGAGGTAATCGGTCCCAGTTTCTCTGGGTCGATGGAGTCCGTCGCGCTGGTGCTTGGCGCGTTGATTAAGGCTAATTGGGGGATCAAAGTCAGCTTGAGGTCACCGTCGGCCACGGTGGACAGCAACAAGCAAATAGAGAAACGGACTGAGCAGATCGCCGGCGTACACGATTCGATCAAATTCGCGCCACTGGCCGCCAGTCTCGAGACTCAGCTTCGGACGCTCGCGCGCTACACGCACACCAAGCGTACCAATCGCACCAATCGCCCGGTCGTGATCCTGGCCGAGGAGTCGACGTTCGGACGCGGGGTCTCAGACCTGGTCAAAGAAGCGCGGTCCGCAGAAGAGAGCTCGACGCGCTGCGACCCGGGCCCGGAGGAAGACCCGTGGAACGCGTTTATTCGTAGTACCAGGCAAGTAAACTTCCCTCCTAACATCGCGGCGATCCGCGCCGAGCATGCCCGCATCGACAAGCAAAAGACGGAATTCTGGCGTAATCAGCTCAAGGCCCAGAGTCCGCTGCTGGAGCTCGACCTCTCCGGAATCGAGGAGGTGACCGATCTCCCGCCGCCTTATCGGCGCGCACTCAGCGCCCGTTCGGACGAGCTGATGCTGTACGGGATCTTCGATGCATTACGGGTTTGGGTTAAACCGGCGATCGTCGTTATCCTCGCTACCGATATCCGCGATCGCCTGTTCCTCCTGAACGAGGTGCGCAGATCGCTCCCGACTGCGCTACCGGTTCTGATGGAGATGGACTACCTGACGGCACATCCTGACTACCGCAAGATCACCCGCGGTGCGCTCGTCGTTCCGAGCGGAGACACGTTGCTTTGCCTAGATGACCAGAACCGATTGACGAAATGTAGCACCCCTGAGCGAAAGTCATATCTTCCGTTTCCTTCCGACTACGCGGCCAACATGTTTCGTGCGGCGCTCGGATTGATCGAGCCAGGCGAACCGGGCGATGCCAAAGATTGTATCCAGCAATCGTACGCAGCTCCCAACGATCTGTTGTTTACGGCTACGCTGGCCGGATTCCAATCCGCAGATAAGGAGCGCAGCATACTGCTCGCCGCGGATGGTCGTTTACTGGTGGAGCGTGTCATCTGCGTGTTTCTCTTGATCACCGCGCTCTCGATTTTCGCCATCGGCTTTTGGTTGTTTCACTTCGGCCTTAATCATCTTGTAATGCTCTCGCCGTTGCGCCATCCGAATCCGCTGCACGGGGTAAAAGAGGCAAGTTTCCAACCACGGTCGGGGGAGAGCGACCCTATGGCGGGCGCGAATCAGGCTCGGCGACAGTGGATGCCGCTCTTTTTGATGGCCATCGGAGGGGTCGCCGTCGCACTCATAGGGTATCGTCTAATAGAGGTATTTTCATCCGACACAAAAGGCCGGACCTGGGTTCTCGCCCACGGATTCGATCGCGTCACGCTAATTGTCCTGCTGTTGTTGTTTATCGGTATTTCATTGGTCGCGGGTTGGCGGCTAAACCTATGGCGACGGCGCTGTCGAGGACATCTGGAAAAGCTGTCCCCATCGCAGGATCCGGGCGACGATCAGACAACGCTGACGGTTCTTGCGGTGGGCATAGCTTCGGCAATGCTGCTGGTCTCATACCGCGGATCAACGAATTGGGCCGATGTCGTACCGGTCTGGCCCGCAGTGCTATTCGACGTCGCGCTTTTTCTCATCGGTATCTGGTTCCTTGTCGAACTATGGTTGGAATCAAGACGCTTCGCCTGGCTCGCGCAGTTGCTTGCCCCAATCGCCGAGCGCCGCTCCAGTGAGAGGGGGTCTGGTACCGATTTCCTCAAAGGTCCTGACGGCACTAGCTGGGCGAGTCCTTCGCGGCTCAACGCCTTGCCCCAGTCGCCGTTCAGCGTCCATTTCCGAAAGCGCGATCTCGCCGCCTTATATTCTTATTCGAAAGACGCAGAAGGTGACTGGCGGAAAGATACCCGCTCACTGCTGGATGGAGACTGGCGTAGATCAGAGCGGAGTTTCCGGTGTTGGCAGGATCGTCTGGTCGCCGAGATACGCTACGGTATGACGGCGATTCGTAGCTGTGCCTGGGTTGCGATTCTTGCACCAGCGGCGATCTTGCTCGGCATGGGCGTATATCCGCCATTCAATGAGCGAGTAATGACCACGTCGGCGGTTGTCCTCATCATTTCCGCATTTGCGTTGGTCATGTATGTCGTTATTAAGTTTGAGCAGCATCCGTTACTCGGTCCAATGTTCACGCAGAACGGTGACCGATTGTCTTTCGGCGGCGTTGTCGGTGCGTTATGGGGTAAGCTGATCGCGGCAGCAGTGATTCTCATTCCGGTGTTATTTCCGGATGTACTGTCGGAGCTCTATGGGTTACTGCAATCAATCGATTCGCTGCGATAACATACCTCGCGCGCAGGCAGCGCAAGCATGTTCCGAAGAGTGCGTTCAGAGGAGTTGCGAGCCGGAACCTAGGTGATTCCCCCGGCTACCTGCCGCAACGTCTCGTTGCAGCCAGCCGACACCCTTATTGAAGCTGACGCTCGCGAATGGCGCGACGGCCCGGTCGATTACCCCTACCCCGATCTCACGGGCCCGTCGCTCGATCGTCTCCGATCGGCATTTCTCACTCAAACCTCAACATGCTCTCGTCCCACATCGGCGGGGCCTCGAAGCCGAGCAGGTTGACGTTGGTCGCGGCGACATTGCTGAGCCCGAAAGACCGGTCGGTACGCAGTCCTACCTTGCCCTCGATGGCCTTGCCGTAGAGCACGCAGGGCACGGGGTTCAGGGTGTGGCTGGTCTTGGTCTTGAAGCCACCGCCGTTGGCCACCGGTTGGCCGGTCTTGTCCAGCGCGTACATCTCTTCGGCGTTGCCGTGGTCGGCGATGATGATCGCCGCGCCGCCGAGCGCGTCCACCACCGGCAGGAGCCGGCCGAGCGACTGGTCGACCGCCTCCACCGCGGCGACCGCCGCCTCGAATCGACCCGTGTGGCCCACCATGTCGCCGTTGGCGTAGTTCACGCGAACGGAACGGAAGCGACCGGTCTCGAGGTTTTTGATCAGCTCGTCGGTCACCTCGTCGGCCTTCATCCGGGGCTTCTGATCGAAGGGGATGGTGTCGGAACGAACCTCGATATAGGTCTCCAGCTCGTCGTCGAATTTCCCGCTGCGATTGCCGTTCCAGAAGTAGGTCACGTGGCCGAACTTTTGGGTCTCGGCGATTGCGAGCTGGGTGACGCCCTCGGCGGCCAGAAACTCGCCCATGGCGTTGGCGATGGCCGGCGGACTCACCAGAAAACGCGCCGGCAGGGCGAGGTCGCCGTCGTACTGCAACATGCCCGCGTAGACGACGTCGGGGCGCCGACCGCGGTCGAACGGGGTGAATTCCGACTCCTCGAAGGCGCGGGTGATTTCGATGGCGCGATCACCCCGGAAGTTGAAGAACACCACGCTGTCGTGGTCGAGGATCGGCCCCAGTGGCTCGCCCTGCTCGGCGATCACGAAGGGCGGCAGGTTCTGGTCGCTGACTCCGGGATTCTCTTGGCGCAGGGTCTCGATGGCCGCGGTGGCGGACGGGAACTGGCGTCCGTCGGCGAGCACATGGATGTGCCAGCCGCGCTCGACCATCGACCAGTCCGCCTCGTAGCGGTCCATGGTGATGTTCATGCGTCCGCCGCCGCTGGCGATCTTGGCGTCGAACCCGGGGTCCCGGAGGCTCGTGAGGAAGCGCTCGAAGGGCTCGACATACTCCAGGGCGGAGGTCTCGGGTACGTCGCGTCCGTCGAGCAGGATATGCACCCGCACCCGCTTCTGGCCGTCCTGTTTGGCCTGGCGGATCAAGGCCTCGAGGTGATCGACGTGGGCGTGCACGTTGCCGTCGGAGAACAGGCCGATCAGGTGCAGGGTGGAGTCGTGGGCGAGCGTGTTCTCGATCACCTCGCGCCAGGCGCTGCCGCGGAAGATCGCACCGGAATCGATGGCGTCGCTGACCAGCGCGGCGCCTTGCCGGAAGACCTGACCCGCGCCGATCGCATTGTGACCGACCTCGGAATTACCCATGTCCTCGTCGCTCGGCATGCCCACGGCGGTCCCGTGGGCGCGCAGCAGGATGAACGGACACTCGGCGAACAGTCGGTCCAGCACCGGGGTTTGGGCATGGTAGAGGGCGTTTCCGGCCTGGTTCGGGGTGATGCCGACGCCGTCCATGACCACGATGACCACCGGACCCTGCACCCCGGGGAATGTCGGGTGTTTCTTGAGCATATCGATTCCTGTGATGGGCTGGGGCGTGCGACACGCCGGGCCTGAAGTTGCGAAGATTCCGTAATCCCGAGACTGCGGGCAATGAAGCCGAGATTATAGGTGTTGTGCCAAGCCAAGCACCGCGATGAATGCACCCGACCCGCGCGCGGCGAGCGACGAGCGATCGGCGAAGACAGCCCGCGCGGCGCTGGTCAGATCGCCAGCGAGTAGGCGAGCCCGGCGAGCGCGCTGGCCGCGATGACCGGGATGATCCCGATGCCGTAACGCCACAGCGCGATGAAGGCGGCCACGCTGATCAGCAACGAGAACCACTCGAGCCCGCCGGAGAAGGGCTCCGCCGGCGTGGCGCGCGGCCACAGCACATGCCAGGCGAAGAACAACGCCAGGTTTAGGATCACGCCCACCACGGCGGCGGTGATGCCGGCCAGGGGCGCGGTGAAGGCGACATCGTGGCGGGTCGCCTCGACCGCGGGTCCACCGACCAGGATGAACAGGAACGAGGGCAGGAAGGTGAAGTAGGTCGCCACGACCGCGCCGGCGACACCGGCCAGCGCCAAGCTCTCGGGCCCGAAGACCTCCTTGGTCCAGCCGCCGACGAAGCCGACGAAGGCGACCACCATGATCAGCGGGCCGGGTGTGGTCTCGCCCAGGGCCAAGCCGTCGATCATCTGGGGGCCGGTGAGCCAGCCGTAGCTCTCGACGCCGCCCTGGTAGACATAAGGGAGCACCGCATAGGCCCCGCCGAAGGTGACTAGGGCGGCCTTGCTGAAGAACCAGCCCATCCGGGTCAGCGTGCCTTCCCAGCCGAAGGCGAGCAGGAGCAGGGCGCCGGCAAGCACCCAAAGCCCGAGCCCCACCGCGACGTGCACGGCGGTGGAGCGCCAACTGAAGCGCGCCCAGGGCGGCGGCG
>JBGSTR010000697.1:0-6287 GCA_041736365.1 Chromatiaceae bacterium
CGGCTTCGCCCGCGGGCGACACCTGCGCGGCCTGTCCATGCTTCGCCGGGTGCAGCGATGCGTAGACCTCCGGCGTCAGCAGGAGGTAGGTGCGCTCGCTCTGGCTCACTCGGTATAAGGGGAAAAACTTGCCGGCCTGAAATAGGAGATAGCTACCTTCTTCATCGGAGGAATCCGTTCGCGCGAAGAACCGGGAGATGGCGATCTTCTTCTCCACCGCGTCCTCGCCGGTCGCCTTGAGCTCGTAGACCAAAGTCGCATCCGCCCTGGCAACCGACACGCCGGCACCCGGAATTGCGCACAGAACCGCCAAACCCAGCAGCCACGTTCGTTTCATCGATTCCTCCTTGTTGCTGACTTCGAATTGCACCTGCGGCCATGGTACTGGAGAAGCCCCGTCGAAGCCCAATTGCGATCGGTCGGCTCGCATCGGCGCGGCGCCTGAGATGCCGTGTCATACACTTGGATTACCTTCTGGTAACATCGAGCCGCGCGTGTACCGCGATAAACTCGCGCCTTGCCCAAGGAAACACCGATCAAATGCCTTCCCGGCAATTGAATATTTCACTACTTAGACCACGCCATACCGAAGATCGAAGGAGATGTTGTCATCATGAGAGCTCTGCCACTCATTACCGCTGCCGCTATCCTGTCCCTGCCCTGCGCCCTGCTGGCAGACGACACGCTGAACCTGGACGACGAAACCGCGAAGATCAACTACAGCCTCGGCTATCAGATCGGCGGCGATTTCAAGCGCCAGGGAATCGACGTCAACTCCGAGGCGATGTCCCAGGGGGTCCAGGACGCGGCGGCTGGCGTGGAGCCGAAGATCCCGGCGGACGCCATGCGCGCCACCCTGGTCGACCTTAAGCGCAAGGTCGTCGAGAACCAAAAGAAGCGCCAGCAGGAGGACGAGCTGGGCCGGATCGCCGAGGGTAAGGCGTTCATGGAGGAGAACGCGAAGCAGGAGGGCGTGGTCACCACCGAAAGCGGGCTTCAGTACAAGATCGTTGAAGAAGGAACCGGGAAGTCGCCTGCCGCTACGGACGAGGTGACGGTCAATTACCGCGGCACGCTGACCGACGGCAAGGAGTTCGACAGCTCCTATAAGCGTGGCGAGGCAGCCAGTTTTGCGCTGGATGGGGTGATCAAGGGCTGGACCGAAGGACTCCAGTTGATGAAAGAGGGCGGCAAGGCGCAGTTCGTGATCCCGCCTGAGCTGGCCTACGGAGACCGTGGCCCGCTCGGCCACCGCACCTTGATCTTTGACGTCGAGCTGATCTCGGTCGGCGCGCCGCCCGCCGAATCCGAGGGCGAGCAAACCCCCGAAGAGTCGCACGCTCAGGAAGGCGATGCGCCGCCCGCGGAGTCCGAAGGCAAGTAAAGGCTAGGGAAACGCAAGCTTTTTGCGTTTCCCGTCCCGTCCCGTCCCGGCCAGGGATGGCTGGACAATTTCAAGCGCCTTAAGCCTCTGAAAATTAAGTGGTCCGAAAGCGATAAGATGGCGCGATGGCGTTTGATCGGCGTGTCCCCATTGGCTCTCGCGCCATCCTAAGCGTTCCCACCGAGGGTGGCCTCAATCACGAGCAGGGACAGGTGTAATCCTGTCTGGCTCGCCCCGTGCTCCCCGCCGTCGCAGAAAATTCACTTTTTTCCTGACCTGAGCCGGTCGATCATCGGCGCCTTAGGGCGACGCTGATTAAATGCCGTCCTGGCATTTGATCAGCTCGCGGTCCGAGAGGCGCGACTCCCGGACCTCTCCATTTTCAAGCCCTTGCGGTGCTCGAAAATTCCGGGCCATGTCTGGCCCGAACGGGAAACGCTTTAAATTAGCGTTTCCTTAGACGGATAATGACGCGTCGGGTCGCATCATGCGGCGACTCGTGAAGTCAATCCCAATTCGCAGGAGAATCCGATGAGCGACGCGCTGAACTATCTGGTACAGGTTCGCCCCGAGGCCATGGGCGCCTACTTCAAATTTCTAAAGAAAGCCGGGGATCACCTCGATACCCGGACTCGCGACCTGATCTCGGTGATCACCAAGGTGGCGGTGCAGACGGAGCCCGGGTTCAAACAGTACCTGACCCGCGCACTGCGCAACGGTGCCAGTCCGCAGGAGGTGATCGACGCATTGCTGATGGCCTTTCCGGTACTGGGACTGGCCAAGATCGTTTGGGCAACGGATATCCTGTTGGGGATGGACATCCCCGAGTTCCGTCCGGAGAACCTGGACGCAACGGCGACCTGGCACGACGTGGCCGCCCCGGAGGATCTCACCGACGGCGACATCACCTTCCTAGAAGTCGACGGGCGCCATCTCTTCGTCTACCGCGAAGGCGAGGCGATCAAGGTGTACGACTCGCGTTGCCCACACCAGGTCACCGATATCCCCCACCTTGCCCTGGAAGGTAAAAAGCTCACCTGCCCGAAGCACCACTGGGCGTTCGACGTGCGCACCGGCGAGTGCGTGGAGATCGGCAACCGCCCCTTGCGGGAGTTCGAGCACCGTCTGGAGGGCGGACGGCTACTGGCCTACTGGTGACCCCGGGTTGTGGTGCCAGGGTTCCGGCAATGACGGAACCTCGGTCCAAACCCCGACCAAGGGTGCAGTTGGAGGGCGCTCGCTATACTTGGATGCACTTGGATCCCCCATCGCCCTCGCGCTCGCGGGGCGCCTCGATCCGGCCGCGGCTCAAGCAAAGACCATGACCAACGGCGAGATTCGACCCCCAGACGACCTGCATCCGGTCCCGTCGCGGAACCCCGAGACCGAGTCTCCAGCACCCCGCCCGGCGGGTAGGGATCCGCGGCCGCGATCTCCGCTTAGGCGCTCGCTAATCAGTCCGGTTACGGCCCGCCTGGTCGATCGGGCGGTACATGCCAATCTGGGACGGCTGACGCTGGGGGTCTCCCCCGCGGTCATCACACTTGCCTACCTCGACTGGCTGGTTCACCTTGGTGTCTCCCCGGGTAAACAGGCCCGGCTCGCAGAGAAGGCGTTGCGCAAGGTCGCCCGGATCTCGGCCTACGCCGCGCGACGACTCGTCGATACCGGAACCGCCCCCTGCATCGAGCCGCTGGCCCAGGACCGTCGCTTCGCGGACCCGGCCTGGCGGCAGTGGCCCTTCGATCTCTACTACCAGTCGTTTCTACTAACCCAGCAGTGGTGGGCAAACACCACCACCGGCGTCTCGGGCGTCACCCGAAGCGACGAGGCGATCCTGGGCTTCATGAACCGTCAGCTCTTGGACCTGTTCTCCCCCTCCAACTTCTTCTGGACCAATCCCGAGGTGCTGAGCAGAACCTACGAGCAGGCGGGCGCGAACCTCGTCCGCGGTTGGCACAACCTGATCGAAGACTGGGAGCGAGTCGCCAGCAACCGGAAACCAGCGGGGACCGAGGCATTCGAGGTTGGGGTCAATCTGGCCGTCACACCCGGGAAGGTGATCTATCGCAACGACCTGATCGAGCTCATCCAGTACACGCCCGCCACGCCGGACGTCCACGCCGAGCCCGTGCTCGTGGTGCCGGCGTGGATCATGAAGTACTACATTCTGGACCTCTCGCCAGACAACTCGCTGGTACGATTCCTCGTTGGCGAGGGGCACACCGTATTTGTGATCTCGTGGAAGAATCCGACCGTCGATGATCGGGATCTGGGGATAGAGGACTATCGGAAGAAGGGTGTCGTAGCGGCACTCGAGGCGATCGCAGCCATCGTCCCCGACCGACAGGTACATGGCGTGGGTTACTGCCTCGGCGGGACCTTGCTGGCCATCGCGGCGGCGGCGCTGGCACGCTCCGGTAAAGGGCGATTGCGGTCTCTGACCCTGCTCGCCGCACAAACCGACTTCACCGAAGCCGGCGAGCTCATGCTGTTCATCAACGAGGACCAAGTCGCCTACCTCGAGGACATGATGTGGGAGCAGGGTTATCTGGACACCTCGCAAATGGCCGGGGCGTTTCAGATGCTCCGCTCCAACGACCTGATCTGGTCCAGGATGGTGCGGGATTACCTGCTGGGCACCCGGCGCCCGCCGAATGACCTGATGGCGTGGAACGCGGACCAAACGCGTCTGCCGTATCGCATGCACTCGGAGTACCTGCGCTGGCTGTTCCTCGACAACGACCTGGCGGAAGGCCGTTATCTGGCGGACGGGCATACCATTGCGATCACCGACATCCGGGTACCCATCTTCGCGGTCGGCACCGAGAAAGACCACGTGGCCCCGTGGCGATCGGTCTATAAAATCCATCTACTTTCGGACGCCGAGGAGATCACCTTCGTCCTGACCAGCGGCGGTCACAACGCCGGCATCGTTAGCGAGCCGGGGCACCGGGGGCGCAGCTACCGGATCGAAACCCGCGGCGCCGCCGAGGCCTACTTGGACCCCGATGTTTGGCGCGCATCCGCGTCTCGGCGCGACGGCTCTTGGTGGCTGGCTTGGCATCAATGGCTCGCGCAACGCTCTTCGGGGCGCGTGCCGCCGCCGAGGCTCGGTGCGCCGGATGCCGGATACCCGGTGCTTGCGGATGCGCCCGGCACCTACGTGCGTCAGACCTAAAGCCAGGCGCGCTTCTACTCAGCGCCGCGCGCGCTCCGTATTCCGTCCCCCTGTTCGGCTCGGCTCATCCGTGATCTCACGCCGATTTGCCCACCTGTGACCGGTTTCACCGGAAGCCGGACTGCCGTCCCCTCCCCCGTGACTTCGTTAACTTTTCTCATTGACAGGTCCCTCTAGGCTGAATCGCAGGAAATCGCGACCTCGTCTAGGCCGGGGTTTCCTGTAGTCCCAATGCAACAATGGCACCGGAGTCGGCCTGAATCGGCAGTCGGGCGAAGACGAGGCCACGGATGGATAGCACACCAAACCGGTGTGCAGACGGCAGGAGCTGGTCGCGTTTCATGGCCCGGGTGATTAGCCGAGTGTCCCCGACTCATGGTTGTCCAATCAAAAGGTCTAGATATGGCTCCGAGAAGAAGCACGTTCGCTTGCACGCTTGGCGCGTTGGCCGCCTTGCTGCTGGCTGCACCGGTGGTGGCCGACGAACCCAACAACGTCGCGGCACAAGACGAATTCCGCATCATACGGGCGGTTTGGTTGACCGACAGACAGCGGCTGGTGATCCGCGGCACGCGCAACGACGGTGACCGAGTTACGGTGAGCAACGCCAGCGACCCGAGCCAAGTGCTCCACACCGACAAACGTATCCATCGGCACTATTGGTGGATGGGTGTCGGGGGCCCGTCCCCCGTACCCTGTCGAGTCGTCGCTAGGACATCGAGTGGCCGGACGCTCGAGATGGATGTTCGCGGGGCGCCTGAAGATTGCGGCCCAACCGGTCTCCCCGAGCCCGTCAATCAGCCGCCGATCGCCGACGCGGGCCCCGACCAGACCCTTACGCTCGCCGTCGGTCAGTCGAGCATCGCCGTATCACTCGACGGCAGCGCGTCTGCCGACACCGATGGGAGCCTAGCGACCTATACCTGGACCGGCTCCCCCGACCCGGCCGACCGGATGAGCCCGACACTGGACCTCGCCGCCGGCAACTACCGGTTTACCCTGATCGTGACCGATGATTCGGGGGCAACGAGCGCCGCCGATAGCATCTCTGTCACCATCGATGAGCCCGTGGTTGGCGGCGATCCGCACGCGGCGATCGAGGTATACGAGGGACCGGCGAGCTGTCTGGGTTGCCACGAAGACGAGGCACGAGCAATGCACGGCTCGGTGCATTATCAACAGTCCGGCCCCACGGACTTCGTCACCAACCTCTCCGGCCCCGCAGGTGAGCGCTGGAACGGCCTTCCCGGCGAAGGGTTCTCCGGCATCAACACCTACTGCGGCTCCCATGAAGGATCGCCTCGTTTCACTTGCGCGGGTTGTCACGTCGGTAACGGTCGATTCCCGAAGACACCCGAGATGTTCCTGGGTCTGTCCGATTCAGGGCAGCTCGACGAGCTGGCAAATATAGACTGTCTGACCTGCCACCAGGATCAGTACAAGCGCTTTCCCGATCCCGCTGCGGCGTTCCAACCGCTCACCATCGTCGCGCCGGACCCGAGCAGCGGCCAGCCGAACCCGAGCCTGCCGCCGATCGTGCGCACCGGTATCCAGGGGATCCCGGAGGTGGATCCGCTGACTGCGGACTTCCTGTTCGTGCCGGCCGATCCGACCAATCCGCTGCTGGCCGACGCCCCGATCCCGCTGATGCCTTTCTCGGCGATTGATGCGGCGCGCGGCGTGCACGCCACCACCCGCCAATCCTGCCTCAACTGCCACGCC
>JBGSTR010000709.1:0-2696 GCA_041736365.1 Chromatiaceae bacterium
GAGATGGTGATGCCGGGCGACAACGTGAAGATGACGGTCAAGCTGATCGTGCCGATCGCCATGGAAGAGGGGCTGCGTTTTGCGGTACGCGAGGGCGGACGTACGGTCGGCGCCGGCGTCGTCGCGAAGGTAATCGAGTAAGACATGGCCAATCAAAGAATCCGTATTCGTCTCAAGGCGTTCGACCATCGGCTGATCGATCAGTCGGCGCGCGAGATCGTCGACACCGCCAAGCGCACCGGTGCGCAGGTGCGCGGTCCGGTGCCGCTGCCGTCGAAGAAGGAGCGGTTCACCATTCTGATCTCGCCGCACGTCAACAAGGACGCGCGCGATCAGTACGAGCTGCGGACCCACAAGCGTCTGATGGACATTGTCGATCCTACGGACAAGACGGTGGATGCACTGATGAAGCTCGATCTGGCGGCCGGTGTCGACGTGCAGATCAAGCTGGGCTGAGGAACAAGCGATGACCATCGGAGTAATTGGACGCAAGGCCGGCATGACCCGGATCTTCACCGAGGACGGGGCGTCGGTCCCGGTCACGGTGATCGAGGTGCAGCCGAATCGGGTTACGCAGGTCAAGTCCGCGGAAACGGACGGTTACCGTGCGATTCAGGTTGCCCACGGCATGCGTAAGGCGTCGCGGGTGACCAAGCCGATGGCCGGGCACTACGCCAAGGCCGGAGTCGAGGCGGGCGAGTCGATACGCGAGTTCCGGCTGGACGACGGCGACGGCGGCGAGATCGAGGTCGGCCAGGAGATCTCGGTGGCGATCTTCGAGCCGGGTCAAAAGGTCGACGTGCGCGGTGTGACCAAGGGCCGCGGCTTCGCCGGCGGTATTCGCCGCCATCACTTCCGCGGTCAGGACAGCACCCACGGCAACTCCTTGTCGCACCGTGCGCCGGGCTCGATCGGACAGAATCAGACGCCTGGCCGGGTGTGGAAGGGTAAGAACATGGCCGGGCACTTGGGCGCGGAGAATCGCTGCCAGCAGAACCTGGAGGTTATCCGGGTGGATGCGGAGCGCAATCTCCTGCTGGTGCGCGGCGGGGTACCCGGACCGGCGGGCGGCCGTTTGGTCGTGCTGCCTTCCGTCAAGCAGAAGAACAAGGGCTAACCAGTTATGGAACTCGCCATTCGCAACGACACCGGTGGTGCCAGCATCGAGGTTTCCGACGCCGTATTCGGCGTCGAGTTCAAACCCGGTCTGGTCCACCAAGTGGTCACGGCCTATCTTTCGGCGGCCCGTGCGGGCACCAAGGCACAGAAGAGCCGTTCCGACGTCTCCGGCGGCGGTGCCAAGCCCTGGCGTCAGAAGGGCACCGGTCGCGCCCGTGCCGGCACCTCGCGCAGCCCGCTGTGGCGTTCCGGCGGTGTCACCTTTGCGGCTCGGCCGCGGGATTACACCCAGAAGGTCAACCGCAAGATGTACCGCGGCGCAGTGTGCTCGATCCTCTCGGAGCTGGCCCGCCAGGAGCGCCTGGTGGTGGTCCCCGAGCTGAGCGTTTCGGTGCCGCGCACCAAGGAGCTGGTCGGGCTGCTGAAGAATCTCGACCTGGCCGACGTGCTGATCCTGACGGAGAGCCTCGACGAGTCGTTGTACCTCGCGTCACGCAATCTTCCGGGCGTGGAAGTCATGTCTGCCCACGAGGTCGATCCGGTGAGCATGATCGCCTTCAGCTACGTGCTCGCGACCCGCGCGGCGATCGAGAAACTGCAGGAGCGGCTGGCATGAACAATGAGCGGTTAATGACCGTGCTGCTTGGACCGGTAGTCTCGGAAAAGGCGGCGATGGCCTCGGAGGCCAACAACCAATACGTGTTTCGCGTCGTTTCCGACGCCAACAAACGCGAGATCGGGCGCGCAGTCGAGCTTCTTTTCAGTGTCGAGGTGGACCGTGTCCAAGTCGTCAATGTGAAGGGCAAGGAGAAGCGTTTCGGTAGGCGCCCCGGGCGTCGTCAGGACTGGCGCAAGGCTTACGTTCGACTCAAGCCCGGTCACGACATCGATTTCGGCGGCGGTGCTTGAGCGCCCGCGGTCGGACCAAACGGATAGCATGAAATGGCAATCGTAAAGACAAAGCCGACCTCGCCGGGGCGGCGCTTCGTAGTCAAGCTCGTCTCGCGCGATCTTCACCGCGGCGAACCCTATGGTCCGTTGCTGGCAAAGAAGACCCGCAACGGCGGGCGAAACAATTTGGGCCGGATTACCGTTCGGCACAAGGGCGGCGGGCACAAGCAGCGCTACCGCATCATCGACTTCAAGCGCATCAAGGACGGCATACCGGCGACCGTCGAGCACTTGGAGTACGACCCCAATCGCAGTGCGAACATCGCGCTGCTGATGTATGCCGACGGCGAGCGCGCCTACATCATTGCCCCGAAGGGGTTGAAGACGGGCGATCGGGTGCAGTCCGGCGAGGACGCGCCGATCAGTGCCGGCAACTGCATGCCGTTGCGCAACATCCCGGTCGGCGCCCAGGTGCACTGCATCGCGATGCGACCCGGAAAGGGCGCGCAGCTCGCGCGTGCCGCCGGCAGCTCGGCTCAGCTGATTGCCCGCGAGGGTCACTTTGCAACCCTGCGCCTGCGCTCGGGTGAGATGCGCCGGGTGCATAGCGAATGTCGCGCCGTGATCGGCGAGGTGGGCAACCACGAGAACAGTCTGCGCAAGCTCGGCAAGGCGGGTGCCACGCG
>JBGSTR010000720.1:0-2185 GCA_041736365.1 Chromatiaceae bacterium
GCGTCGGCGATATACAGGCGCGAGACCAGAGCGACCGCGCGGCTCGACCCGCGCGCCGCCAGCTCCAATGCCCGGCAGGCGAGCGGAAAGGTCAGTCCCATCACCAGCCCGCTCGGCAGGGTCACGAGAAACAGCACCAGGAACAGGTCGCCCAGCGGGACGAATTCGCTCGCGGAGACGTCGAGCACCAGGCGCACCGTGCGCAGGGCCAGGACCTGCGCGATCAGCAACAGCGGCAGGGCCAGGATCGACAGGCGCGTCGCCGCAAGGGGATTGCGCAAGATTGGTCGGTCGCGCAGACCCAGCACCGCCAGCGCGCCCACCGCCAACCAGAACAACCAGCTTGCGAAGAAGGCGCCGAGGCTCACCTCGTTGCCGTAGAACACCACCAGCGCCTCGCGAATCAGCACCGCTTGGAGCGCCTGGGCGTAGGCGCCGAGGGCGAGTAGGGCGATGTAGATGCGCAGTGGCAGAGACATGAGGATTGCGACGTCGCGCAGACTCCGAGCGGGCTGGCGTGCGATCCGGCCGAGGGATGGCCGTAGCATTGAGACTAGCCCTCGCGGGCCCGGGCTGCCAGACCCCGATCAAGCGCAGTCCGCGCGGATGGGCGTCGCCCGGCGCGCCTACTTGACGTCCATGCGGATGACGCGAGGATCGAGCTTCGAATCCGGCTCGCTCATGAAGCGCCGGCAGCGATCCAGGAAGTACTGGGCCGGCCCGTCACCCGCAAACTCTTCCAGCACCGCGCCGAGACGGTTCGCCGCCGCCGACCAATCGGCCCCCCAATAGAAGGCCATGGCCTCATCGAACGCCGCGCAGAGATCGAGCTGGCGATCGGTTGCCGCTTCTCTCGCGGCCAGGATCTCGTAGATCGGGATGGCTTCGGTCTTGCCTACGAACTGGAAGTCGCCAAGGTAGCGGCTCACCAGATTCTCGAATCCCGACACCATGGCGCCCGTCGCCAGGATCTGTGTCCCGACATGCTTGTTCAGTCCCTCGACCCGCGAGGCGGTGTTGGCGGAATCGCCGACGATGCTGTAGACGAATCGGCCGCCACCCCCCGCATGGCCGATGTAGACCCAGCCCGCCTCGAGCCCGATCCGCAAGCGCGCGCCCGGCATGTCGTGGCGCAGTCTGAAGTCCTTGATCGCCTCGCCGGCATCCAGTGCGGCGAGCAGTGCCTGACGGCGCGAATTGGCGGAAGGCTCCGGGTCGGTCCAGGCGCACATGATGGCGTCGGCGCGGAACTCGGTCACGTGCACCTTGCGGCGCTTCAACGGCGCGGCGAGTGTCTCGAAATAGTCGTTGAGGAACTTCGCGAGCTCGCCCGGGGGTAGATGCTCGGCGATGGTGGAGAAGCCGGCCATATCGGTCGCCAAACAGGCTCCGTAGACCACCTGATTGAGCTTGTCCGGCGACAGCCTGTTCTGCGCCAGGTCGCGGGCGATGTCGTCCGGCAGGTAGTAGTTGATTGCCTTGCTGATGCGTTCGCCGCGCCGGCGCTCGATCAGGTACTGGCCGAGCAGCCCGATGAACAATGCCGCCGGCGCCTGCACCAGCAAGGGAATCGCGATCGGTAGGACGATTGCTCGATCGTTGAACAGCCATTGGGCCGTCGCGGCATAGGCGGCGGCGAGCCCAAAGGCTACCGCTACGGCAACGGAGCCCGGAAGCACATAGGCGGCGGTGCCGATCACGAGCCCGAACAACAGCAGCAGCCCGACGGCCGTCCAAGGGTTGACCGGGGTCAGGGATCGGTCGGTCAGCAGGTTTGCGTAGGCGGTGGCGGCAATCTCCACCCCGCTGAGATCCACGCCGTCGTCGCGGGTGTAGACCGTGAAGAAACGGTCCGGCTGCCCGGGGTCGTAGAGATCCGAGTAGCCGACGAAGACGACTTTTCCGGTGAAATCCAGTGCGTCGGGACCGAGGTTGGGGTCCTGGCCCTTGATCACGGCTTGGTACGGCACCCTGGCGATTGACCCGGGAGGTCCGTAGAAATTCAGCAGGCGATGCGCATTGCCGGCGTAGAGTCCATCGAGCGCACCCTGGAGCGACACGACGCTGTGCGTCCCCTGCCGCTCAAGCGCGTCCAGCGCCGCGGGGTTCGCCTCGGCAAAACTGCGCAGCCCGCGCATGAGATCGCGAAACGCGGTTGCACCGGAAAACGCCTGGTCGGCGCCGG
>JBGSTR010000750.1:0-4338 GCA_041736365.1 Chromatiaceae bacterium
TCCCTGGTGACGTGCCACTGATAGAGCGCCAGCGCGGCATAGCGGCGCGCCTGGCTGCGGGGGCTGACCACCTCAGGCGAGCTGCCGCAGCAGATCGGCCATTTCGATCGCGGACATCGCGGCCTCCGCGCCCTTGTTGCCCGCCTTGGTGCCGGAGCGCTCGATCGCCTGCTCGATGCTGTCGACCGTTAGCACGCCAAAGGCGACCGGAATGCCGTACTTCAGGCTCACCTGGGACATGCCCTTCACGCACTCGCCGGCTACATATTCGAAGTGCGGGGTGCCGCCGCGGATCACGGCGCCGAGTGCGATGATGGCGTCGTAGCCGCCGTTGACCGCAATGCGCTCGATTGCGACCGGCATCTCGAAGGCACCCGGCACACGCACGATGGTGAGGTTCGCGTCCTCGGCCCCGTGCCGCCGCAGGGTGTCGATCGCACCCTTCTCCAGGCTCTCCACGACGAAGCTGTTCCAGCGCGATACCACCAGACAAAAACGGGCATTGTCGGCGCGCAGGTCGCCCTCGAGTGTCTTGATGCTCATTCTCCGGCTCCCCCGACGTTCAAGGAATGATTGCGAAGAAAAACTGAAAGATTATTTATGTCATTCAGTTACGGAAATTATATCAACCTGAATCAGCGATAGGCGTTCAGACGCCACCCGTGTATTCGACCACTTCCAGGTCGAAACCCGAGATGCCGTGCATCGCCTTGGGCGCGCTCATCACGCGCATCTTGCGCACCCCCAAATCGGAAAGGATCTGGGCGCCGATGCCGTAGGTGCGCAGCTCCTTACGATCTTGGTGGCGCCGTTGCGGAATCGGATCGCTGGCGTCGTGCAGCCGCAGATCCTTCAATCGCGCGAGCACGTCGGCGGAGCTGTCGCGATTGCGCAGCACCACGATCACGCCCTCGCCCGCCTCGCTGATCTGCCGCATCACGTCTCGCAGCGGCCAGCCGCACGCCGGATGTCGGGTGCTGAATAGATCGCACAGTGTGTTTTGGAGATGCACGCGCACCAGGATCGCCCGCTCCGGGTGAATCTCGCCAAGCGTTAGCGCGAGATGGACCTCGTCGTCGATGGTGTCGCGATAGGCGACCAGCCGGAAGGTGCCGTAGTCGGTGGGGAGCTCGCATTCGCACTCCTTTAGCACCGCCTTCTCGTGGCGTACCCGGTAGTGGATCAGGTCCGCGATGGTGCCGATCCGCAAGTCGTGCTCCTGGGCGAATGCCTCCAGATCCGGTCGCCGCGCCATGCTCCCGTCTTCGTTCAGGATCTCGACGATCGCCGCGGCGGGACTGTGGCCGGCGAGACGGGCCAGGTCGCAGCCGGCCTCGGTGTGACCGGCACGCACCAGCACCCCGCCGGGCTGGGCCATGATCGGGAACACGTGCCCCGGTTGCACCAGATCGGTCGGACACGCCTCGGGCGCAACCGCGGCCTGGATCGTGGTTGCTCGGTCGGCGGCGGAGATCCCGGTGGTCACGCCCACCGAGGCCTCGATCGAGGCCGTAAACGCGGTGGAGAGCGGGGCCTGATTGTCGTTCACCATGGGCGACAGACGCAACTGCTCGCAACGCTCCTTGGTGAGCGTCAGGCAGATCAGACCGCGGCCGTACTTGGCCATGAAGTTCACGGACTCGGGCGTGACGCAGTCGGCGGGAAGCAGCAGATCCCCCTCGTTCTCGCGATCCTCGTCGTCCATGATGATGACCATCCGGCCCCGGCGCAGGTCTTCGATGATCTCTTCGGTGGAATTGAGGTCCATGGGCGCAAATCGGCGGTCGGATGCGTTTCGGGTAGCCGAGCACCATAGCAGCATCGGGGCCGTATCGTCACCCCCGCGTGGGCTGCGGGTATCGATCGAGAGCGCTGCCGAAGGGCATCGAAATGTGCCGCCGACCGGCCCGGGACGCGGGTCGCCGTCATGAAATCCCTGTCGGACGGCGAGCTGGCCGCCGAGGCTGGCGTGACTTTTCGCGGGTCGCGCGCTAGGGTTCGGCCAGCCGGAGCAACACCAAAGGGGACTCATCATGCCGGGCGGCGGGACCATTACGCTTCTGATCCTGCTCGCGGTCGCGGGCTACGCGATCCTGGTCTACAACGGGCTGGTGCGGGCGCGCCAGATGGTGCAGGAGGCATGGAGCGGGATCGACGTCCAGCTCAAGCGCCGCGCGGACCTGATCCCCAACCTGGTCGAGACGGTAAAGGGCTACGCCGCCCACGAGAAGGCGACCCTCCAGCAGGTCACCGAGATGCGTTCCCGCGCTCAAACGGTGCCGGCGGGCGATATTCAGGGCCGCGCGGCGGCCGAGGGCATGCTTTCCCGGGCACTCGGGAAACTCCTGGCGGTCGCCGAATCCTATCCGGACCTCAAGGCCAGCGAGAACTTCGCGGAGCTCCAGCGCTCCCTGGAGACCACGGAGCGCGAGATCCAAATGGCGCGGCGCTATTACAACGGATCGGTGCGCGAGCTCAACGTGAAGGTGGAGAGCTTCCCCTCCAATCTGGTTGCCAACCGCTTCGGTTTCGAGAAGGCCGAGTATTTCGAGCTGGAGGACCCTACGGACCGGTCACTGCCGGAGGTGAAGCTCAGTTGAGGGCCGCAGTCTCGCCGCTGATCCGGCTCGCGATCCTCGCGCTCGCGGGGCTCGCAGCCTTGGCAGGGCCGGCGCGCGCCGCCGAAGAAATCCTGCTGTTCAAAAGCGATATCGCGATCGAGAACGACGGTACCCTGAGGATCGCCGAGACGATCCGCGTGAATGCGCAAGGCGCCCAGATCAATCACGGCATCTACCGCGACTTTCCGAACACCTTCGAGGATGCCGGCGGGCGTATTCGAAAGAACGCCTTCGACCTGATCTCGGTGACCCGCGACGGGGAGCCTGACGGGTACCGGATCGAGCACGGCGCCACCTTCGTTCGCGTCTACATCGGAAAGGAGGACGTGGTCCTTGAGCCCGGCACCCACGACTTCCGAATCGACTACCGCACCGATCGCCAGATCCGCCAGTTCGACACCCACGACGAGCTGTACTGGAACGTCACCGGCACCGAATGGCAGTTCCCGATCCTTCGGGCGAGTGCCGAGGTCAAGCTGCCGGGGGACGCCACGGCCCAAGACAGCGTCTACTTCACGGGACCCTTCGGTGCGCGCGACAAGAACGCCAGGGCCGGCCTCATAGACGGCGGCCACCGGGTGAGATTCGAGACCACGGCGCCGCTCGGACCCCGCGAGGGATTGACCATCGGGGTCATGTTCCCCAAGGGATTCATTGCGGAGCCGACCGCGACTCAGCGGCTTGGAAGGTCACTGCGCGACAACGCGACCGCCCTGCTCTCCGCCGGCGGACTCGCGGTGGTGTTGCTCTACTACCTCTGGGCGTGGCACAAGGTGGGCCGGGATCCGCCGAAGGGGATCGCCGTGCCGCGCTGGGATCCGCCCGATGGGGTCTCTCCCGCGCTTACCCACTACATCCGGAACAAGGGGCTCGGGGACAACGGATTTCCGGCGATCGCGGCGGCCGCGGTCAGCCTCGCGGTCAAGGGTCACGTCACCCTCGACCGAACCGGCTCCGACCTATCGATTCAGCAGACCGAAATGCCGTGGCAGGGGTCCAAACTGCCGGCGGGCGAGGCCGCACTGATGAGCGCCATCGCGGGCTACGGCGGTGAGCTGACGGTCGCCAAGGCCAACGGGGAGAAGGTGCAGTCGCTCGCGTCGGGCTTCCGCTCTGCGATGCAGCGCGAGCATCGGTCGGTCTACTACCGGTTCAACACACTCTATGTCGTGATGGGCGTTGTGCTGTCGATTCTTGCGGCCCTCGCCGTGGTCTTTTGGGGCGGGGTGCCGGACGAGACCCTCTCCATCCTCATCCCCGCGCTGCTGATCGGCGCGCTGGTGACGGCTGCGGCGGTCGGTATCGGCAAGCGGGCGGGTAGCGGGCTCGCGGGTAAGCTGCAGCTCGTCTTTATCGCCTTCATCGCGGGCGCCTTTATCACCAACTCGGGCATCCTCACGCTTTCCGGGCTCCGCTCGGGGGTGCTGCAGCCGCTCCCGCTGGTGGCCCTGGTGACCCTGGTGATGGTGAATCTGCTGTTCTATTTCCTGCTGGGTGCACCGACACCTATCGGGCGCCGGCGCATGGACGAGATCGAGGGTCTAAAGACCTATCTCAAAGTCGCGGAAGCGGATCGGATGAACCTGGCCGGAGCGCCGGAAATGTCGCCCCGGCACTATGAGATCCTGCTGCCCTATGCGATCGCACTCGGCGTCGAGAAGCCCTGGTCGAAGTCCTTCCAGAAATGGCTCGCGGGTGCCGCCGCGGCGGGCGCCGC
>JBGSTR010000756.1:0-4241 GCA_041736365.1 Chromatiaceae bacterium
GCCGACGCCAAGCCGCGACTGTTGGCGCTCATGGACGAGCAGCGCGAGGTGATGGCGGCCCTTTCCGAGACGGAAACCGAGTGGCTCGATGTCAGCGAGCAAATGGAGCGGCGCGCGGAGGAGCTGTCGTGAGGGCCCCGCCCCGGCTCGTCCGGAATCGTACCGTGGAGGCGGCTGCCAATCGATCGCGGCCGCTGTTGCGGCGCGTGCTGATCCCCTTGCTGGCGCTTGCGCTGGTCTATGCGGCTTGGCCCTATGTGGCCGTTTGGCGCCTCAATCGCGCCCTGACCGAGGGCGATCAGAGCGCGCTCGCCGCTTTGGTCGACCTTCGGGCGATCCGCAACGAGATCACCCGCAAGATCAACAAGGACCGCGAACGCGACAGCAGCATCGACGGGATCTCCGACGACTTCATCGATTGGTTGGAGCACGGCATCCGCCGCGACGGGACCGACACACTCGAGCGACTCGTGACACTCGACTGGGTGCGCGCAAGTCTGTTGTCGAAATCCACGCCTACCGAGGGCTTCCTACCGGTCCTCTCGCGCGCCTTTTTCGACGGCCCGGGTGGATTTTCGCTCCGAATTGGTGCGGCGGACGCTGCGCCGGTGTTCGTGCGTTTGCGTTTGGGGAGCCGCGGCTGGCGCGTTAGCGCGCTCTATTACTGATTGCGCGGGTCGAATGCCGTCCCGGCGTTTGCCTCTCGGACAACTCCGTCTTCTTGTCGCCTTGGGCAATGAAGTTGCCGCGCCATTTCTCGCCGGAACGGGAAAACGGGATCACTCGGCCCGAGGCCGCGCGGATCATTGCGATCCATGCACGGGCAATTTGCGCGGAATTTGCTTTAGACTTCGACCCGTCTCGGTTGCGCCGTCCCGCTGGACCGCGCTTCGTCGCCGCAGGCGCACATCAACGCACTCAGGATCCAAGGGCGCATCATGTCCCCGTTCAACAATCTCAATCGCAGCCAACCCAACCCGCATTTCTTCGACTTGCCGCCTCTGCCCATGGACTCGGAGGGACTCGCCAAGGACTTCCAGCACTACTACGCGCATACCCTCGGCAGGGATCGCGACTGCCGCTCCGCCTACTACCCGTACAAGGCGCTCGCGATCACCTTGCGGGACCGCTTGATGGAGCGTTGGAAGCGGACCCGATATGCCCACGAGCAGGCCGACTGCAAGCGCACCTACTACCTTTCGTTGGAATTCCTGATGGGGCGGGCCCTGTGCAACGCCATGCTGAATCTCGGCGTCGGAAATGCCGCCGAGCAGGGGCTCTACGACATGGGCATGCTGCTGGAGGAGATCTCCAGCAACGAGCCGGACGCGGGTCTCGGCAACGGTGGCCTGGGTCGGCTCGCGGCCTGTTTCCTCGACTCCTGCGCGACGCTGCAGCTACCGGTAAAGGGCTACGGGCTGCGTTACGAGTTCGGTATGTTCCGGCAGATGATCGAGAACGGATACCAGCTCGAGGAGCCGGATCACTGGATGCGCGACGGCAACCCCTGGGAGCTGGAGCGCCCCGAGTACACCCAGCGAATCCAGTTCGGCGGCCGCATCGAGCACTACGCCGACCACAGCGGAAGAATGGGCGTGCGCTGGATCGACACCCACGATGTGCTTGCCGTGCCCTACGACGTGCCGATCCCGGGGTACCGCAACGACACCATCAATACCCTGCGGCTGTGGAAATCCGCGGCCACGGATGAATTCGACTTGAGCGAGTTCAACGCGGGCAGCTACCCCGAGGCGGTCGCGCAGAAGAACGACGCCGAGCACATCACCATGGTGTTGTACCCCAACGACGCCAACGAGAACGGCAAGGAGCTGCGTCTGCGCCAGCAGTTCTTCCTCGCCAGCGCGAGCATCAAGGACGTGCTGCGCGAGTGGATCCGTCTCAAGGGCCGGGACTTCAGCGATTTCGCGGCGAAGAACTGCTTTCAGCTCAACGACACCCACCCCGCGATCTCGGTGGCGGAGCTGATGCGGCAGTTGGTCGACGAGCAGTACCTGGGGTGGGACGAGGCGTGGGCGATCACCAAGAAGACCATGGCCTACACCAACCACACGCTGCTGCCGGAGGCCCTGGAACGCTGGCCGGTGTGGCTGTTCGAGCAGCTCCTGCCGCGCCCGCTGCAGATCATCTACGAGATCAATGCACGTTTCCTCACCGAGGTGGCGTCGCGCTGGCCCGGCGACAACGATCGGCTGCGTCGCATGTCGATCATCGAGGAAGGGGCGGTGTCGCAAGTGCGCATGGCCTATCTGGCGATCGTCGGAAGCTTCTCGGTCAACGGCGTGGCCGAGCTGCACTCCCGGCTCCTCAAGGACGGGTTGTTTCGCGACTTCTACGAGCTGTGGCCCAAGAAGTTCAACAACAAGACCAACGGCGTGACGCCGCGGCGCTGGCTGGCGCTGTGCAATCCCGGGCTGCGGGACCTGTTGAACGAAACCATCGGCGACGAGTGGGTGCGCGAGCTCGGCGAGCTCGAGCGCCTGGCTCCGTTGGCGGAAGACGCCGCGTTTCGCGCGCGTTGGCACGAGGTCAAACAGGAAAACAAGCGTCGTCTCGCCGACGTCGTCGAGCAGTTGTGCCGAGTGGAGTTCCCGCTGGAGGCGATGTTCGATGTCCAGGTCAAGCGCATCCACGAGTACAAGCGCCAGCTTCTGAACGTCTTGCACGTCATCCATCTCTACAACCGGATTAAGCGCGGCGACACCAAGGAGTGGACGCCGCGCTGCGTGCTGTTCGGCGGCAAGGCCGCCCCCGGCTACATGATGGCGAAGCTGATCATCAAGCTGATCAACAATGTCGCCCGAGTGGTCAACACCGATCCGGATACGGCTGGCCTCTTGCGCGCCTGCTTCGTGCCGGATTACCGGGTGTCGTTGATGGAGATCATCGCGCCGGGCACGGACCTCTCCGAGCAGATCTCCACCGCAGGCAAGGAGGCATCGGGTACCGGCAACATGAAGTTCATGATGAACGGCGCCGTCACCATCGGCACCCTCGACGGCGCCAACATCGAGATCCGCGAGCAGGTCGGGGACGAGAACTTCTTCCTGTTCGGGCTCACCGCCGCGGAGGTGGATGAGGCCCGCTCAAGCTACGACCCGAACGGCATCATCGCGGGCGACTCGGCCCTGTTGGAGGTCATGAGCCTGCTCGAGTCGGGCTACTTCAATCGTTTCGAGCCCGGCATCTTCGACCCGATCATTCACGGCCTGCGCAGCCCCTATGATCCTTGGATGACGGCGGCGGACTTCGGCGATTACATCGAGGCCCAACGCCAGGCGGCCGCGGCCTATGCGGATCGCGATCGGTGGGTGCGCATGAGCATCCTCAATGCCGTGCACAGCGGGCACTTCTCCTCGGACCGCACCATCGCCGAGTACAACCGCAACATTTGGGAAATGGAGTCCGTGCCGCCGCAACCTTTACCCTGAGCAAAGCTCAAAAGGCGCCGGGGACACCAACAAAGGGGGAGCCCGCGATGAGCGAGGCCGATCTTGGCGCACCGGGAAGCCTGAACGCGGAGGCGCCGGCAGTCGGCGAGCTGGACCCCGGGCATATGCTCGATGTCCAGTTCGCGCGGGCCCGGACCCACCTGGCCCAAGTGCCCGACGGGGTGGTCGATTTTTTGCGTCTGCCGCGTCGCTCCATCACCATGAACCTACCGGTCGAGATGGACGACGGCAGCGTCCGCAACTTCACCGGGCATCGGGTGCTGCACAACCGCGTGCTCGGCCCCGGCAAGGGCGGAATTCGCTACCACCCGCAGGTCGATCTGGCCGAGATCCAGGCGTTGGCCGCCCTGATGACCTGGAAATGCTCGCTCTTCCGAATCCCCTTCGGTGGCGCCAAGGGCGGCGTAACCTGCGACCCCAAGCAGCTCAGCGACGGCGAGCTGCGGCGCATCACCCGCCGTTTCATCGCGGAGCTGGGCGACAACATCGGGCCTTATACCGACGTGCCGGCACCGGATCTCTACACCAACGCCCAAACGATGGCTTGGATCTTCGACACCTACGACAATCTCCATCCCGGCGAGAACAATCTGCCGGTCGTCACCGGCAAGCCGCTGGAGCTCGGCGGGTCGGAGGGTCGCGGCGAGGCGACCGGGCGGGGTTGCATCGACTGTCTCGAACGCTTCATCGCCCTCACGGCAGCCGCCGACGGGTCCGATCTGCAAGGCAAGCGGGTGGCGATCCAGGGCTACGGCGAGGTCGGTCGGGTCG
>JBGSTR010000158.1:0-3393 GCA_041736365.1 Chromatiaceae bacterium
GCGGTCGCCCCCGGCTGGATGAGCCGGGCCCGGATGGCGCGCTGGACCTGGGTCTGGAGCGCGAGCGTATCGATGTCGGCTGGTGGGACGACTTCGCGGTGGAGCGGGACTACTTTGTCGCCAGCACGTCCCCGGGGGAGCGGCTATGGGTCTACCGGGAGATCAATGGGTACAGAGGCTGGTTCCTGCACGGACGGTTCGGCTGAGACTGCCGCCAAGCCATGGGCGATCTCGAGCGAGCGCCCCCGGGTTGCCCGGGCCGACGCGGTTCTTCAAGGAAACGCTGATTTATTGCGTTTCTCGTTCGGGCCAGGCATGGCTCGGTATTTTCACGCACTGTAAGCGTCTGAAAATGGAGCGTTTCCGTAAGGGCGCAAACGAAGAGCCCGCCATGCGGCGGGCTCACTCATCGCGCAATCACGGCTTACTCAGGCAAGCTCGTCCGCGCCGATCGACTGCATCAGGCCAAAGCTCTTGACGAACGGATTGGCCATGCGCGGATCCTTCAACATGGCCTTGTAGTCGCCCGCCTTGAACTTGAGCTTACCGGTGGTGAACGCCATACCCATGCCGGCCATGCCGATGCCCTTCTGGACCCACTTGAGCCAGTCCTTCAGGTCAGCGCGCATGTCCCAGTTCGCCGGCGGATCGCTGGGCGACCAGGCACCGGCGCGCACGCATTCGCCGTTCTCCACCACGAATACGCCCCGCGGGTCTTCTTCGTTCTTGAAGCCGCAGTAAATCACCGAGTTGAAGCCGATCTCGGCCAGCTTTTCGCATACGTCGGGCTCGTTGTTCCAGGCGTCCTTGAGCTCGTTCATCCAGTCGGCAGAAAAGAGTTGAGCCATTTTTTAATGTCCTCCAGGTTAGCGGCGAGACGCCGTCGCGGTGGCGCGGCAGCCGGAAATCGTTTGTCGTGAGCCTGCGGATCGGAAGTCCGCAAGACCGGAGATTCTAGCAGGACGCGCTGAAAAGGATACCGGGTTCGATCCGGTTTCAGTCCGGAGCTGCGCCGTCGAGTGCCGGGCCGGCGCGCGCCGCTCGCGGCAGGGCACCCCCCGATCCTGCCAATTTCATGGGGCCAGACTTTTTGCCGCTTGCCCTGGTGTATCCATCCGCTTTTTCTCTTGTTCCCTGGACTTGTGAATCAGCCCGGCTCCCGAGGTTTTGCGGATAAGGGCTTGCGGCGCTCATCCATCGAAAAAAATTGTCGTTACGACAAAAAACGTTTGCTTTCAATGCGCGGGGTGGTGCGGTAGATAGCCGGACACTTGCAAAGAATGAAATCAAGGTGATCGAGATGTTGGACACCGACAGCAGCTACGGCGACGAGCCAATGGACGTGGCGCCGCCGCTAACCATCGATGATGCGCGCGGCCAGGCGCCTGACTTGGCGATTCGTCGCCGCATCGAGCGGATGCGTGAGCTCAAGCGACTGCGTGAGCTGCTCGACGATCCGGAATTCGACGACTTGAGCTGAGGCTCGCAAACCTTCGACAACGCAGTCGTGGCGGGAACGCGGCTGCGATTCCCTTGACCCCCAAGATCGACGCTTCGATTGCCCCGGCACAACGTGCGCCGCATGTCGCGCCGTCAGCTGCTCCGGACCCCGGGGTCCACATCCGGCGTCCCGTCGCGCGGCGACCGATGCAGCCGGACGTCGAGCGGCTCCTCGGCGGATAGATGAACGTCGCGTTGCGGAAACGCGATCCCGATCCCGTGGTCGCGGAATTTCTCGTCGATTGCCAAATGCAGCTCGGTGGTCACCCCAAGCCGGTGCTCGGTCGCGCTTAGGTAGCAGCGCAGCACCATCAGCAAGGCATTGTCCCCGAAACCCTCGAAGCTGATCACCGGTTCCGGATCCTTCAGCACCCGTTCGTTCTCCGCAGCCACCTCGGCGAGCAAGTCCAAGGCGAGGCGCGCGTCGCTTCCGTACTCGACGCCGACATTCACCACGATCCGGTTGAGCTGATCGGTTAGGGTCCAGTTCAGAAGCCTGCCCGTAATGAATTCCTTGTTCGGGACGATGAGCTCCTGCTTATCCCAGTTGCGGATGGTGGTCGCACGAATCTCGATGTTGGTCACGGCCCCCGTGGTCTCGCCGATGGTCACGACGTCGCCCACCCTCACCGGGCGCTCGAACAAGATGATCAGGCCGCTGATGAAGTTCGCCACAATCTCCTGCAGCCCGAAGCCGATGCCCACGCCGAGGGCCGCCACGAGCCACTGCACCTGGGACCAGCTCAGTCCCAGGGTGCTGAACACGAGCAGCATCGCTACCGCCGAGATGGTATAGCGGGTCAGCGTCTTGATCGCGTATCGCCCCCCGGGCGAGACCGAAGTGCTCTGCAGCAACAGGATTTCCAGCAATGCGGGCAGATTCTTTGCGGCAACCACGGAAATAAAGACGATCACCAGCAACAGTCCGACGTCGGCGGCGGTGACCGGGATCGATCGCTCGGCCCCGCTTACGATGCCGGTGTAGTGCCAGAGCGCGAATTGATCCAGGACATGGAACGCCGGCAGCACGCCGGACCAGATGAGCCACATGCCGACCACTGCCGCAAAGAACACCGACGCGCCGATGAGCTTGCGCGTCTGCTCGTCGAGGGAGGCGAGGTTGAGGTCGTATTCGTCGGCTTGGGCGATGACCGAAGCAGCCTCCGGATCACCGCGGTCGGACGTCGCTTGCGCGCGCCGGGCCGCCTGGCGGTCGATGGCGGCCTGGAGGGCCAATCGTCGGCGGGTAACCATCAGCCACCGGACAATGGTCTGGTGCAGGACCACCAGTCCCATGATCAGCCAGGTCTGCTGCACCAGCGACTGGAACAGGGTCCCCGCCGTGTAGAGATATCCCACCATCGTCAGGACTCCCATCGCCAACGGCGCCCCCACGGCGATGGGAAACCAGAGGTTGCGCAAGCGGTTCAGTAGACCCTGCGGGTGGTCCGCCAGGAAATGCCGGAGCACGCCGCTCTTTGGGTTCAGGAGGCGGGCGAAGAAGATCGCGAAGCCGGTCATGACGGCAACCAGCGCGACGCGGCCGAGGCTTGCGTTGTTGGCGGGGTCGTTGAAGTTATATACGGTCAGGGCGACTAAGCTCGCCGGCACGATGAAGGCCGTGAACCAGTCGAAGTCGCGGCGCAGCCTGGTTAGGACATCCGGACTCCACTGAAAATGCCGATCGGCCAGCCCGCCCGGCATGCACAGCAACCGGAAGGCTCGCAGATAATACAGACCCACTGCCACGCCGATCAGGGCGTCGCCGAACGCGCGGGTGAATTGCGTCGCGTCGATGGGTTGCGCCAGGGCGCGCCCGAACGCGAACAGCAAGAGCGGGACGGGGAGGGCGATGATCAGGGTTCGCAGCAAGGCCCCGACGGTGTGCCCGAA
>JBGSTR010000778.1:0-2080 GCA_041736365.1 Chromatiaceae bacterium
TTCAACGCCGGCAGCGCGGTAATCGCGCCGTTCCTGGCCGAGCGCGGCGTGCAACGGGTGGATCGGCTGGTGCTCAGTCATGCCGATCGGGATCACGCCGGCGGGGCCGAGGGACTCGCTCGCGCCCTTGAGGTCGGTCGAGTTATGAGCGGAGAGCCCGGCGAGATTGATCCGCCCGGCGCCCGGCCCTGTCGCGCGGGTGACCGCTGGGAGTGGTCCGGTGTCGAGTTTTCCGTACTGCACCCGGATGGCCCCGGCTACGAGGGGAACGACGCCTCGTGCGTGCTGCGAATTCGCGCCGGGGAAGTGTCCGTGCTGCTGACCGGAGACATTAGTCGCGGCGTGGAGCGAGCGCTGGTGGAACGCGTTGGTGACGGGCTCCACAGCCAGGTGCTGGTCGCCGCGCATCATGGCAGCGCCACCTCGACCGGACCCGAGCTCCTGGACGCCGTCGCGCCGGATCTGGTGCTGTTTGCATCCGGCTACGCCAATCACTACGGCTTTCCGGCCGCGGAGGTGCGGGCGCGGGTTGCGGATCATGGCGCGGCGATGTTGGACACGGCCGTCGAGGGCGCAATCGAGCTGCATTTGGGCGCCGGAGGCGTGCTGGGGGGTCCCTGGTCGTGGCGAAATAGGGCCGCGCATCTCTGGACCCATCGCCCCGCTGGTTGATCCGTAGCTCGCACGGGATGGGCTACCGGACCAATGTCTTTTCGTACACTCGGGCGATTCGCGTGCCGTCCCACACGTACGAGAGGTGGGGACCCTGCCGCGGGATGGTGACCGCGGGCGGTCGCAGCGCGGCGATACACTCGCCCCCGGGGTGGCGTACGGAACGGTACACCAGCCCCCACGAGGAAATCGTTCGAAGCTCTTGGCCGAACGTCTGTGAAGGCCGCCAGTCTTCGGGGTCGTGAAGCGGGTCGTAACGCGCCGCGCGAATGTCGTGCAACGGCTTTGCCGCCGCTCCCACATACACCCGCATGTCGATCTCGCCCGCATCTTCCCCGGTGTACGCAAGAAAACGCGCGCGATGGAATTTGGTCTCCTCGATGGCCGTTGCGAGACTGCGCGCGGCATAGTAGACGCCGAAGCTGCCGTCGCTGAAGCGGCTGGCCACGCCGATGTGGGTGAACGCGGCCATCACCGGGGATGAGCCCGGACCGGCGATGCGGTCCTGTCGATCCACCAGCTCGATCGCCCCCACCTGGTCGCGTAAACGGTCGTTTGTGAGCCCTTCGAGATAGTAGAGCTCTTCCATCAGACCGGGCTCCACCAGCGTCTCGAAGAAGTCGATGGGCGGAAATGCCGAGGAGACGATTCGGTACAGCGGTTGCGCGCCAAGCTCCGCCAGTGGCGGCAGCCGGGGATCAGAGTCCCCGCTGGGCATCGAGAAATCGTCGTACGTCCGCCAGATCGACCAGGCTGCCGCTCAACATCCGCTCAAGGGCCGAGTGACCGTGAAACAGCGGTGCCGCATTCGGCTTGCGAATCCACTCGTCTGCGGCGCGCGCCGAGGGCAGTAGCATGTACAGCGCCTTGGCGATGCCCAGGAGGTAGCTGATGCGGTCGAGCACGTCGCGCCCCAGGCGCCGGGCCGTCTTCTCCGACTTCCACTTGAAGAAGGTCGATTGCGGGGGGCTGCCGAGTAGGACTCGCTCTTGTGCGGCCGTGAGGCCCCAACGCCGCGAAAGCTCGAAGAAGGCCTGCAATGCGGCGCTGGAAAGCCGTTGCGGTTCGACATTGGTTCGAGGATCGGCGGTCGCGCCCATCGACGGTTCTCTATATATGAAGTAATTCGAAAGATACTCCAAAAATAGGACTGTATGCCGGAAAGGTCAAGATTGCCGTACGCCAAGGGGAAGAAACTGGCGCGCCAAGCTTTAACCTAGAAAGAGCAGTTGGACGGCCGTCAGGGTGCGTCCCGCGTGGTGTCCAGCAAGGCACAACGACGCGAAATAGTCATTCTATTCCAAGGAGTTGTAACGCAGCCGGGCGCCGCGCGGGGCGTGCCCCGGCGGCCGTAGCGCCGTTCACCCAAAGGGTGCCTCCCGAGTTGCTGCTGAACTTCGAGAACCTC
>JBGSTR010000790.1:0-2712 GCA_041736365.1 Chromatiaceae bacterium
CGGCGCGCCCCCGCCCAGGCGCCGCTCGAACGGGCGGCCGTCACCGGCATCCCCGAGCAGCTCAGACGGCGATCGCCGGCCATCCTGCCGGAGGTCTCGGAGCTGCAGGCGGTGCGCCACTACACGCGTCTGTCGCAGAAGAACTTCTCGATCGACACGCATTTTTACCCGCTGGGCTCGTGCACCATGAAGTACAACCCGCGGGCCTGCAACAGCCTGGCCATGCTCCCCGGGTTCCTCGCGCGCCACCCCGCTGCTCCGGATACCCACAGCCAAGGGATAATGGCCTGCCTCTACGAGCTGCAAGACATGCTCAAGGAGGTCACCGGGATGCACGCGGTGTCGCTCGGACCCGCGGCCGGCGCCCAGGGCGAATTCGCCGGCGTGGCCATGATCCGCGCCTATCATCGCGCCCGCGGCGACACCGCGCGGGTCGAGATCCTGGTGCCCGACGCCGCCCACGGGACCAACCCGGCATCGGCGGTGATGTGCGGATTCCAGGTGCGCGAGATCCCGACCGGGGAGACCGGCGACGTCGATCTCGCGGCATTGCGCGCGGCGGTCGGCCCGCAAACCGCCGGCATCATGCTCACCAATCCGAGCACGGTCGGCGTGTTCGACCGCAACGTCGAGGCCATCGCGCTCACCGTGCACGACGCCGGGGGCCTGCTCTACTACGACGGCGCCAACCTCAACGCCATCCTCGGCAAGGTCCGGCCCGGCGACATGGGCTTCGACGTCATCCACATGAACCTGCACAAGACCTTCTCGACGCCCCACGGCGGCGGCGGGCCGGGTGCCGGTCCGGTCGGCGTATCCCGGCGTCTGGAGCCGTTCCTGCCGGTGCCGCTGGTGGACTACGACGGCGATACCTACACCTGGCTCACGGAGGCGCAGCGCCCCCAGAGCATCGGCCGGCTCACCGCCTTCGGCGGCAACATGGGCATCCTGTTGCGGGCCTACATCTACGCCCGGATGCTCGGACGCGAGGGCATGCGCCGAGTCTCCGAGATGGCGACCCTGAACGCGAACTACCTGCTGGTGCGACTCCAGGCGGCGGGTTTCGATGCCGCCTATCCGAAGCGCCGGGCGAGCCACGAGTTCATCATCACGCTCAAACGCGAGGCGCGGGACTTCGGCGTCAACGCCATGGACTTCGCCAAGCGCCTGCTGGACTACGGCTACCACGCGCCGACCACCTACTTCCCGCTGCTGGTCCCCGAGTGTCTGCTCATCGAGCCCACCGAGACCGAGAGCAAGGAGGAGCTGGACGGCTTCGTCGAGGCCATGATCGCCATCCGCGCCGAGGCGCGCGACCACCCGGATCTGGTGCGCGGGGCGCCGCACAAGATGCCGGTACGCCGGCTCGACGATGTGCGCGCGGCGCGTCAGCTCGATCTCGCCTGGCGGCCATCCGAGCCCGAGCGTGGCTAGCGGGGGTCGGACCGGCTGGCGCCGACTGTGGGCGGCCTTCGGCTTCTCGATCCAAGGACTGCGGGCCTGCTACCGGCACGAGGAGGCCTTCCGCCAAGAGGTGCTGGCGGTGCTCGCGCTGCTCCCGGTGGGTCTGTGGCTCGGCGACTCGCCGGTGGAGCGAGCGATCCTGATCGGCAGCCTGCTGATGATCCCCATCGTCGAGCTGCTGAACTCGGCGATCGAGGCCAACGTCGATCGCATCGGCCTTGAGCATCACGAGCTTTCGGGCCGCGCCAAGGACATCGCCTCCGCCGCCGTGCTCTGGAGCATCGTCTCCTGTGCCGCGATCTGGGCGCTGATCCTGATCCCGAGGTGGCTTTAGGATCTGGAAACCGGCCGGCGGCTAGCGCTTAAAGTTTGACGGCTGGCGGCTTCGCGCCAAACGCATCTAAACTCTTACGTTCGCAACCGCCGAGCCATGCCCATGACAGATCACTTCCACGAAGTCGGCTTTTTGCCGCTGAACATCGCGGTGCTCACCGTGTCCGACAGCCGCGGCGAGTCGGACGACACCTCCGGCCATCTGCTCAAGGATCGGGCGATCGCGGCCGGCCACCGGGTGGTGGCGAAGGAGATCGTGCGCGACGACGTCTACCAGATGCGCGCGGTGTTCTCGCGTTGGATCGCGGACCCCGAGGTGCAGGTGGTGGTGAGCACCGGCGGCACCGGCATCACCGGGCGCGACAGCACACCCGAGGCCATCGCGCCCCTGCTCGACAAGGCGGTGGAGGGCTTCGGCGAGCTGTTCCGAACCGTGTCCTTCGAGGAGATCGGCACCTCGACCGTACAGTCGCGCGCCGTCGGCGGGCTGGCAAACGGCACCTTCATCTTCTGCCTCCCGGGCTCCAGCGGCGCCTGCCGGACCGCCTGGGATCACATCCTGCTGCCCCAGTTGGACAGCCGCACCAAGCCGTGCAATTTCGCCCAGCTCATTCCGCGGCTGCTCGAGCGCTGAGCGGGGGTCCCGGATGCACGATTCGCATTGCTGCTCCCACCCCGGCGCGGTGCCGCTGCTGAGCAAGGAGCAGGCCCTGGATCTGCTCATGGCGCGCGCCCGTCCGATTGCGGACACCGAGTCGGTGCCCACCATCGAGGCCCTGGGTCGCGTGCTCGCACAGGCCGTCATCAGCCCGATCTCCGTCCCCGCCTGGGACAACAGCGCGATGGACGGCTATGCCCTGCGCCACGCCGATATCGCGGCACCGGGGGCTCGCCTACGGGTCGCACAACGCATCC
>JBGSTR010000792.1:0-2192 GCA_041736365.1 Chromatiaceae bacterium
CGCCGCCGATCTCTCTGCCGGCGCCCCCCGCGGTGGGAGACATGCCACCGCGCTTCTCGCTCCGCGACATCTACCTGGTGCAGGCCGCGCTGGTCGCCCATTGCGAGCGCAGACGCGACCGCATCGCCCTGCTCGATGCACCATTTGATGCCTGTGCCAGATTGTCCTTTTCGCTCAACGAGCTGCGCGCCTGGCGCAGCCGATTCGAGACACGATTCGCGGCACTCTACGCCCCCTGGTTGGCGGTGGTGGACCCCTTGCGCTCGCGCGGAACCCGCGCCCTGACCAGGCTGATCCCGCCCAGCGGGCACGTCGCCGGTCAGGCCGCGGCCATCGATCTGCGCTCCGGCGTGCACGTGGCCCCGGCGAACCTGGTCCTGCACTGGGTCCAGGACACATCGCTTGCATTCGACGAGGCACGCCACGGACTGCTCAACAGCCTCGGGATCAACGCCATCCGCGCCCTTCCCGGCCGCGGGGTGCGTGTGCTCGGTGCCCGACTGATGTCCTCCGACCCGGACTGGCGCTTCGTCAACGTCCGCCGGCTGATCTCCGTAATCGAGAAGGCAATCCAGGTCTCCATCCAGTGGGCAGTCTTCGAGCCCAACGACTGGCGGACCCGGGCCAAGCTGACCCTGGTCATCGCCATATTCCTGCGCGAGCTCTGGGCCCGCGGTGCACTGGTGGGCAGCTCCACCGAGGAGGCCTATCAGGTGCGCTGCGACGAGACCAACAATCCGCCGGCCGCCCGGGACCGCGGCGAGCTGCATATCGATGTCGGCGTCGCGGCAACTGTCCCTTTCGAGTTCATCGTGCTGCGCATCGGCCGCGATGCCAGCGGCTTCGCCGTGAGCGCAGAGGGCAGCACCACCCTGGAGGGGACATGAGGACTTCATCCGCTCGCCCCCGGACCCACAGGGGCACGCGAGCGATCCCATGCCCCGAGCAGACACGAGATTAGGACGACACCATGGCACTACTGGCCCCAACCGCGCTGCGCGCCGACCCAGTGCTCAACCACAACTTCGTCGTCAGCCTGCTGGACACCAGCAGCATGCTGGCGACCATCGGCTCGGCCGCGCTCTCGGCGGCCCTGGACGTCGCGGTGGGCGGGTTCTCCGAGTGCTCCGGGATCGAGATGACCATGAAGACGGAGGACTACAAGGAGGGTGGCGCCAACGGATTCGTCCACCACTTCCCGAGCCGGGTGGAGTGGGCGGCGATCAGCCTGAAGAAGGGTGTGGGCTCGGGCTCCACGCTCTGGGACTGGCATTACGGGTTCGCCATCGGCCGCGGCAAACGGCGCGACGGCCTGATCGTGCTGCTCAACGAGCTGCGGGTGCCGAACAACGTCTGGTTCTTCCGTCGCGGCCTGCCGAGCAAATACTCGGGCCCCCAGATGAACGCAACCCAGAACAACGTCGCCGTCGAGTCCATTGAGATCACCCACGAGGGGATCTACCAGATCCCGTTCGTCGGCGCCGCCACCGGGATCAGCGCGGCCATCGCCGGCGGCGGGCTGGGCGCATCGGTCTCCACGGCAGGCGGCTCGGTCGGCGCCATCTCCAACCTGGTGTGAGGGCAGGACCGTGGCTGCACCGCAAGTAAGGATTCGAGAGGTCACCGCGACCATGCGGGTGATGGACGGCGAGTCACTGCTCACGCCGCAGATCCTGGAGCGCATCGTCGCCGCGGTGATGGCAGCGATGGAAACCGAGCACCGCGACCGCGAGGCCCGCATGCGAGACACCCGGATCGGCGGTTGTTGCGATTGCTGCGAGGGGAAGGATCGATGAACGAGCCGGCAAAGGCCATCTTCCGCGTCTACTGGTACGGCGCGAGCCAGCCCCAGGACATCCCGGTCCAGTACAACCCGACCGAGTATTCCATGGACAAGTCGGCTCAGATCGCCGAGGTCCAGATCCCGGGGCTTGATTCGCCGCTACAGCAGTTCGTTCGCGGGCAGAACGAGAAGCTGACACTCGACCTATTCTTCGACACCACGGAGCACGGCATGGGTGCCGGCGCCACCAGCGTTACTACCGAGACGGACAAGATCTACCAGCTGATCAAGATCGAGCCCAAGCGCCACGCGCCGCCCATCCTGGAGTTCATCTGGAGCCACGAGATGGCCGGCACCCATATCGGCGGGGCGCCGGGCAGCAAGGCGGCGGCGTTGACCCAGGCGGTGA
>JBGSTR010000804.1:0-14850 GCA_041736365.1 Chromatiaceae bacterium
GGCGGGCCTCGTAGGAGCAGGTAGCCACGACGCCGCGCTTGCCGGGCGCGGCACCGACCACCACGGGAAGCCCGCGCCACGACGGATGGTCGCGTTGCTCCACCGCGGCATAGAAGGCGTCGAGGTCGACGTGCATGATGAGGCGGGACATGGGGTGGTTAGCATAATCGCGATCCACCGCGAGGACGCAATGTACAACGTACTTCATCCTCGAGTAGCGCGAGCGAACAACAGCGGCACTGAAGCCGGCGCGCGAGGGTAGGGATACCAGTCCCCACCTCGCCGGGAAGCACAGAACCTTCGCGAACTCAAAGTAACAATCCCCCGGCAAAGCCGGGGGCATTCATTCGTGAGCCGCTCTAAGCGGCTGTGCGGGGTCGCTAACGCGGCCCCGCGGTTCTTGTGCCACCTAAAGGTGGCCGATCAGCCCCAGAGGTTGAGCTGATCGAGGCGCTTGTCTTCCTCCTCTTGGGCGCGGATGTACGCGCGGATCGTCGTTTCGTCCCGACCCACCGTCGACACAAAATACCCCCGCGCCCAGAAGCTCTGGCCAACGAAGTTGCGCCGACGCTCCCCGTAAACACGGGCAAGATGGTTGGCGCTCTTGCCCTTGATGAATCCAACCACCGCCGATACCGCGTGCTTCGGCGGGATCGAAATCAGCACGTGAACGTGGTCCGGCATCAGGTGTCCTTCCAGAACCCGACATTGCTTCTGCTCCGCGAGGGTTCGGAATATCTCCCCAAGATGCCGGCGCAGTTGCTCGTACAACACCTTGCTTCGGCACTTCGGGATGAACACGAGATGGTATTTGCACTCCCATTTCGCGTGACTTAGGCTCTCCGACTCGTCCATCGGGATTCTCCGTAGTTGTGTGCTTGGCGGCTCACAACCGGAGTTTCCCGGGTGGACTCCCGTAACTGTCGAACTTTTTCAGTCCCCCGGCAGAGCCGGGGGATTTCCCGGTTTGGTTAAGCGGTCGATAAATCCAACTTGGTGGTCTCGCGCAGCCGGTGTACCTGCTGTTATCCACTCCGTGCGGACCCGAGCTTCGGGGTGCTAGCGAAGCACGGAATAACCCAACACCGTCACAATAGGGACAGGCGCAAAGGAGTTGTCTGGACAGCAGGACGGAGCCCGCGTAGATTCCCGAAAATGCACAAGCCTCCTTGCTGAAGCTGGGCGCTTGACGACTTCTCCAGCCGGACTCCGCAAGTGGGAAACTTAACGGACCTGACCCTCAAGCTCAGCTATCGCACCGGCCGGGACGACCTGGTGCGAGACTTCTTCGTCCCTTGTCTCGAAGCTGCCGCCATCTACCGCCGGGCGGCGGGCTATTTCACTAGCGCGGGGCTTTCGCTGGCTGCCCGCGGCGTCGCCAGCTTGGCCTCGCGGCGCGGACGAATGCAGTTGGTAGCGTCCCCCCACCTAGAGCCTGACGACATCGCCGCCCTGGAGCGTGCCCGAGAGAACCCTGTCGGAATCCTGCGCAGCATCGCCGCACGCAGCTTGGCGGAGATCGAGGATGCGCTCATCAAGGATCGTCTCAATGCGCTCGCCTGGCTCGCCGCCGCCGGGCTCCTTCAGATCAAGCTGGCCCTGCGGGTCAACAGCAGTGGCGGCCTCTGCCGTGGGCTGTTCCATGCCAAGACCGGGGTATTCTCCGACGATGGCGGCAACCATGTGAGCTTCACCGGTTCCGCTAACGAGACCGCCGGCGGGCTGGTGGAGAACTTCGAGCATCTGGATGTATTCCGATCCTGGCAGGATGAAGAGGGGCGGGTGCCGGCCGCGATCAACGACTTCGAATCGCTGTGGAACGGCGCCGAGCCGGGGCTCAAAGTGATCGAGTTCAGCGAGGCAGGACGAGATCTGCTGGAACGTTATCGGAACCCCGACGGACCGCCGCCCGGTATCACCCGCGATCAAGTGCGCGAGCCGGTCCGCGGCCGGACATTTCGATCGCCGTTGGGTCTTGATCTGCGGCCCTACCAAAGAGACGCCATCCGCGCCTGGAGCAAGGCGGGCGGTCGCGGTGTGCTTGCCATGGCGACCGGTTCAGGCAAGACGCTCACCGCCCTGGTCCTCGCTAGTAAGGTCGCCGAGCGCAACCAGCCCTTGGCCCTCGTCGTCGTTTGCCCTTTCATCAACCTGTGCCGGCAGTGGATCCGCGAGATTGCCGCCTTCGGCGTCGACGCGGTGCCCTGCTTCGAGGACCGCCAACGCTGGCAGCCCCGCCTCGAGGAAGGCTACCAACGCTTGGCGGCCGGGCTTGACCAAGTGCTGGCCATCGTCAGCACCAACGCCACCTTCCAGGGAGAACCGTTTCAGGCCCGGCTCCGCCCCCGGGTCGCGGCCGGCGGCATCCACCACCTGCTGATCGCGGACGAAGTCCACAACCTAGGCGCCGACCACGCGCGCACTGCCCTGCCGGACGGGATTCTGCTCCGCCTCGGCCTGTCCGCCACCCCGGAACGCCACTTCGATCCCGAGGGTACGGCCGCGGTGTTGAAATACTTTGAAGGCGTGGTGTTCAAATACACCCTCCCGCAGGCCATCGCCGACGGGCGCCTGTGCCGCTACCGCTATCACCCGGTTCTGGTCGACCTCACCGACGCCGAGGCCGACGAATACCTGGAGATCACCAACCGCCTCGCCAAGTTCTTCCACGGCGATACTGCCGACGAGGAGCTCAACCAGGCGGCCATGAAGCTGCTCATCCGCCGCGCCCGCCTGGTCGGCGCGGCCGCCAACAAGCTCGCGGCCCTGGATCAGGTCATCCGCTCCCTCCCCGAACGTCCGTCCAAGGCCATCTTCTACTGCGGCGACGGACGTACCACGGATACGATCAGCCAGGATGAGACAGTTACCCAATAAATACTCTGCTTCGGTGCCACGCGAGACGTTCAGGGTCAGGCAATAGACTTTGCTTTCCGGGGAGATACAGGCTCGAACCATTGTGCCGGATAAGACTCTGTCCAACGGGGGACGCCTCGTTAAACTTTCCTGTCGCCACCCGGACCATGTAACAGCCCTCCCGGTAGTCAACAGTCCATAGCCCCCTGTCGAACATCCAGTGAGCGTCCGGTGTCAACGCAAGACCGTTGCGCGGATCATTGTCTCCGCTTTCTGAATGCCTGTGTATATGTGCCGCCTCGACTAAGTGCTCGCTTTCCGTGTTCATTCGATATCCCGTGAGTGCGCATGTGAACTGGTACCCAGCAAGCACGTCGCTGCGAAACCTCGCACTGCGGCCTTTGATGAGGCTTTTCTTATACTCGGCGGCGTTGCGCTTGATAGCTGCGACAGCCTCCGTGGTTGGCTCGGGGATCTTGAGAATGGCGCAGAGGCTGATTTGCTCAACCGCATCGAAGTAAGCGGCGACTAGTTGGATACGCGCGGCGCGGCGGAAGGATGGGTTCTGCAAGGCTGCAAAGAGTGACTCGTCCATGTGACACAACTTTGTCGTTTCCCTGGACCGAGACGGCTGGCGGTCCTCGGTGAACCGATCCCAGATCCGGTCACGATTTCCGCCCAGGGCGTGGAATGGGAGACGCATTTCCGGTCGGTTAAGCTGCCGATCGTAGACGAGCGCCCAGTAGCAACTGAAGCGGTAGAACATCTCCGGCGAATAGGCGATCCAGGGACTGGTGATGCTGCCCTCCTCAATCATGTCCATGAGGGTAAGGAGCAGCAGCGGCTTGTGGGGGGCGATGCCGCGTCGCTCGGTCCGGGCGACGTTGAGGTTGGCGAGCCGCTTGAGCCATGTTTCGGGGCTTGTCATGTCTCTGTTCGCTAACTCGACTTCAAGTTACACGCGCGATGGGCTGTCATCACACCAGGGTTGCGTGGCGCGGCTCGCTCAGTTCGCAGGCGTTGAGCAACAACCGAAATGCCGATTGCATGGCTGCGTTGCCGCGGCTTCGCTTGCCTTCGGAGACGATTACTCCCTGCCAACGAGGGCTGTCCGCTTGCCAATCCAGATCCTCGAGCGGGGCGACACGGGCGTGCCAGCGGGCAGGCGAATCTGCGAACAGATGAGCGCCGAGCAAGGCGAGCCCACCGAGCAGACTGGCATTCGCAAGGACCGTCCGTTCCCGTAGTTCCGACGCCGTGAGCAGTTTGCTTGAGAAGCGGCGCCACGGCGGGAGCAGGTCCCCCAGATACTGCCAATACGCGGCTAGTTGCTCCGCCGCAGTCTGATACGACGTTGACAGGGGAGCTTGGAGCAATGGACGACAGGCGCGCGCGTAGGCGCTTAGGGTGAACAGTCGACTGGAACGGAGCGCCAGGGTGATGCTGCTAAGGTCTACGGCGCGAGTGAGAAACGGAGACAGCCCGACGCTGTCCTTGGCGATTTCGCGTTCAATGGCCCTGTCGATCCGGTTCCTGCCACGCTCGGAGTTGACGTGTGCGGCCGGGCACGTGATGGCGTTACGGCGCCGCGCGACCTCGGCGGGGCTGCTGATCTTGGAGATCAAAACCGGGAGTGTGAGGCTGGTAAGCCGCTTGGCCGGGATCGCTGCGCGATTGAGGGCGGCGAGTCGATGCAGCCCGTCCAAAATCTCGATCCGGTTCGCGGGATCTATGCGTATCGTGCCGAGGGTGGGTTGCGTCTCGCTGGCCAGGAATTCGATGGGGCCGAGGATACCAAGCAAGATTGGCTGTAGAAACGCGGTTTCCATGTGCGCACTGAAGCGGTCGGCGAGGTCCGCGATGAACCGTTTGTCGGTTTGCTCCTCCGCGTCAGAGAGGGCGCGAATGAGGGATTCGTTGGTCAGTCGCTGTAGCATACCGAGAGACCAAACGGTCGCGTACTGCTCCCGTCCCGCCTGGGTTCCGCGAATTCCCTGAAACTCGATGAAGGTTGTCAGGGACATCGTTGGAGCTGACGCGTTTGCGGCCGTCGTTCCAGTGCCATCTGGGAACGATACGAGTCTTGACGGGCTACTGTGTACACCGTTCATCAGCAGGTTTCGGTCCGCGCAGCGCGACTGCCAGAGGCTTGTGGAAGACTGTTTACCGTTGTCGTCGATGGGCATTGCTCAGGCTCCATAGGCAGCGCGACTCTCCCGGACGTATCTGTCCCTGAGGAAGTAACCGGCCAGAATCTCGGTGCGCCCACAGGCTAATGGGGTCAGCAGATAGGTTCTCGCCACATAAGGCTCTATTGCCTTGTAATAGGGCCCTACGATTTCCTCATCCGTGGACAGCAAGATGACTTGATGGGAGACCTGGGGGAAATACCGTTCCACTAGGTTGCGCCGGTGGGAGGAGTCGAGGCGACCCAGTGGCGTATCGATGATGGTCGGGATGGGGCGACCAGAGGCACGCGCCAGGCCCCAGAGCATCGCGGTTGCCAGAAGCTGACGCTCCCCTGCGGATAATCGATCAAACGGAAGAGGTTTACCGTCGCTTCCGGTTAGTGTCGGGGCAAAGGTGGCGGGGTCGATGCACAAGCCCCGAACCAGGTCGGTCTTATGTAGCAGGCTGCGGAAGGACTCCAGCATCAGGGACTCGATCGTCTCGGTATGGCGACCGACGATGCGAGTGCGCAAGCGTCCCAGGGTCTCGCGGACCCGTGCCGAATGCTTCAGCATTCGGGCGTGCTCGTCCTGTTTCAGCTCGCTGTCGAGGGCCGTGAGCCCCAAGCGGTCGATCCGTTCGAGGATTGCATTCTGTTGGCTCGCAAGCGTCGCACGACGCGCCCGTAAGGCATCTATCTCTGCAAGCTTTGCTGAGTGGGCGGCCCGGGTTTCATCGAGCGCTGCCTGAACCGCCGCGATGCTGGTCTCCGCAGGGACTCGCTCGAGCTCACCGGCGACCCGCATCAGGGACTCGTCGAGACTGCGGATCCGCGTGGTAAGGACCTTGGCCTGGTCCTCGGCCTCGGGAATCTGGATGCTGCGCAGGTGATCGATGCGGACCGGGAATTGGTCGTCGGCATCCAGGATGATGGGTTCCTGGGCAAGCCCGCCTCGGCGCTGGCGGTCGTCCGCGAGGATCGCGGCAATGCGTCGCTGGATTTGGGAGGCCAGGCGCTCGCCCGCTAGGGCCTCGATGAGCGCCTGGTCACGCTCCTCGAGGGCCGCGTCGAGGACTCGGGCATGCCGGATGCGGGTTTCGTGGCGGGCCTGCTCGGCGACGGTGGCGAGTAACCTGGTCACCAGACCCAGCGGCAGCGGTCCGGCAATCAGGTCCCGCAGCTCCTCCTCGGCCTGGGTCTTCTGGCGTTCGAGCTCCGCCAGGTATGCCACCAATTCGGCACGGCGCAGGTAGAGGTCGCCGCCGGCGGCCTGGAAGCGCTCCTCCAGGTCGCGCAGCACCTTCGCCGCGCGGGACGCCTCGTTGACCTTCGCCCCCTCGGCAAGGGCGAGGCCCTCCAATTCCCGGTCGATCTGGGCGATCTCGCCCTCGGCCTGGGCGATCTGTTGGCGGACCGGATCCTGTTCCCTTTGGTCCTGCTCCTTGCGCACCCCTCGCTCGAAGACGCGCAGGTCAGCGGTCAGGCGCTCCAGGAGGTCCACGCCCAGCAGGCTGTTGATGCCAGTGCCGATGATCTCTGCCGCGTGACCGCCGTCGGCCAGGTCCTTGATCTGCTCGCCGTCGAAGAAAAAGAGGTGGGCAATCCCCACGGGCAGGAAGGACGCGATGGTCTCGTCCCAGTGCTCGGTGAGGATGTCGTCGGGAAGACCGTCGCGCAGAACTCGCAGCCCCTCCTCGATGCCCTTTACCCCGAGCCGCCAGTGACGCTGCAGCTCGAAGCTATGGGATTCGCCGTCGAGGTAGCGACGGAAGCGCAGGGTGATGGAGGCGCCCTCGCCGGGATCCGCGCCGCGGTGTATTGAGTCGCGCAGGTATTCGCGGTCAGCGCCGCGCCCCCGGTTCGAGAGTCGGGCCTTCGGGCCATAGAAGACGAGCTGGATGGCGTCCAGAAGTGTGGTCTTGCCACCCCCGTTCATGCCCCCAAATAGGATAATCGGCCGCCCTGGGGATGGCGTGAGCTCCGCCTCTTGACGCCCGCGGAAGGCGCCGAAGTTTTCGATGGCGATGTGGTCTAGGATCACGGGGCGGCCTTGATGGTGGGATCCAAGCCATCGGCGGTGTCGGCGATGAACAGCCCGGTCGGGTCCTCACGACGGTGCTGCGTCTGCGCCTCCAGATTGGACCGCCGGTCGGCGATGTGACGCGCGCGGTCGATGGCGTCTTCGCGGTCCTCGTAAAAGCTCCGCTTAATCGTCTGCGCAATGCGCTGGTTCAGGCCCGCCCGGCGGGCGCTGTTGCGTTGTTGGCGGGTGATGCTGAGGAGGTCTCTGGTCAGCTCGTAGTGGAGCCGATCCGTGCCGCAGAGCTCGCGCAGCTCGTCCATCTCGCGCTTCCCGAGCATTAGGTTGTCGTCCAGCGGGCGACCTGGGTAGTCCTCCCCCGTGGCCTCGCGGTAGATGCGCGGGAGCTCGTCCTCGATTTCATGCTTGTCGATGACCCAGATCCGACGGATCTCCTGGAGTTCATCTAACCCGATAAGCGTGATGCTCCGGACCTCGGGAGGCCCATTACGGCGAATGTATGTTTGGGCGCGAAGGAGCTTCTGAAGCCATAGCGTCCGCGACGCCTGTGTGTAAGGGCCGGGGATGTTGCGCCCGTTCCTCATTAACTGGACCGCACCGCTCATCCGTCGGAAGTCGCGCAGTTGGCGATCGGTGTCGCTAAAACCGACAGAATTTTTTTCGCTATCTCGAAAATCGAGGGCATTGCGCAGCTCGAGCAACGGCGCCATCCATTCCTTCTCGGTGTCATTCTGGATCATCGCCGACATCGATCTGTCTTGTTCGACCATCGTGCAGACCCAGCATCCAAATCGGGAATCGCCGCAGCTAGGCGTCGAATCATCAACGACTAGCGGGCATTCGCCATCTTCCGAAGCGCCCGCATAGATTCCGAGTAAATCTCGGTTGTCATGGCCCCATGGATTGCGGACTTGCATCAGATACAGCCATACGTCGTCGTTCGCCCAGTCCTCGATAGGGGTATAGACCAATGAGCCAGGCAATTTCGAGTTCGGACTGAGACGATCGCGCTGCCGCCCTTTTTCATGTTTGAGCATGTTAGCAGCGCGTTTGGAACTTTCGGCCTTGCGTGTACCCAACGCGAGGATCGCCTCGCTCCCGTCGGAAACAATCTTTAATATGAATTCGTTGGATGGGGCAATTTTCAACCGCTCTGTGCACCATCGGAACTTATGGCGTGGCGCCGGATACCCCCGACCAATGAGGTTGACCCAAAACCGGTCTTCGAGCTTAGGCTCCAGCATCCGGGGCTGGATCGGCATCGCCTGCTTCCTCGCCGCATCGCGCATCACGGCGATGGAGTTGCGGACCCAGGCCGCGACAATAGGGTTCTCCACGAGAGTATCGGTGGAGATGACATGGATTGGTTTACGCCGCTGACCAACCGGCAAGGCTGCGACGGCGGTCCAGATGAGATGCAGAGTCGCCGTGGAGTCCTTGCCCCCGGAGTAGCCGACGATCCAGGGAACGTCGTCCGCCGTGTAGAGTGAGCGGATTTCCTCCTGAAGCTGAGCGATCGTTTCCCGGAAGCCGGTTGCGTCAAAGGCAGAGCGGCGGCGATGAGCCACTGCGATTTCCAGTGGTTTTCCTTCTTCTGCTCCAGGCTCGAAGAGCTTGAGCTGGGCTTCAGCTTCGGCGTGCGTCTTCATGTCAGGTCCCAAGTCCGCAGTGCTGTTGGCGAATAGAGCGTTTCGTCTTTGCCTCGATCAGCGATAAGTCAGTGGGAATCGCTCCGGATGCTCAATGATTTCTATCCCTAAATCCACGTCGAGGTCGGGCCAGTAGAAATGTCCGGGACTGGGCTCTTCCACGTTGAAGACGGACGACAGGGGCGCATCTTTGAACCACGGAAACTCGGTGTAGGGAAGGAAAAGCTCGCGCTCTCCGGCGAACAGCCAGAGGCCGTGTGTGGAGACATTGGTCACCTCAACCGCTGAAGTGCTCTTTCCAAGCGCGGGAGAGCTCGTCATGGCGTACCTCGATGATTGATTCGATCTGTTTAACTTGTGCGCGGGATAAGTTCACGTTCTTGGCGAGCTCAATCTCGGGCTCCAGCCAGAACTTGGCTTCACCATCACCGCACGACACATGGACGTGCATGCGCGGCTCCTCCCGTGAGAAGAAATGGAATCGAAAGCCGTGATCTCGAAAAACTGTAGGGCTCATGTCGCGGTCACCCTAAGATCATGATGCTGCCGCCATCCGTGGGGCTGGCTGCCGCGTTGCATTGTGAGCATCCTCGACCTTTTGCTGCTCGACGCCCAGCGGCAACCCGAATACGTGTTTGATCACGTTGGTGGTGAGCATCAGGTTGGTATTTCCCTTGACCACCTTACCGCCAACCAATGCGCGGCCTTCCCAAAGCTGGACGTTGCCTCGTGACCAGTCGATCTTCCGCAGCGCGGTCAGGCGCTCACGCCAGTCATCGGGATGGTTGTGCATCAAGGCGTTTCCCGCTTGCCCGAGGGCCTGGAGTGCGATTCCGTGGGAGTGGATGTAACCCTCCCGGATCTCGCTCGCCGCCATCTGACCGTCCATCACCCGAGTCCAGTCTGGGATCTGCTGGGCGACCGCCTCCCAGTAACCGCGGGCGAGTGCCGCGTCTTCGCTCAGATTGCCGGGGGCCAGCCCAGCGACGAGGTCGGCGCAGGCGTTGTAAAAGGCGGACAGGGTGAAGAGCTTACGTGAGCGCTTGGCCAGTGAGGATTTCTCCATGTCCACGATGTCGCGGAAGACCTCGGACTCCATGACAACCAGCTTGGCCAATCGCGCCTTGTCGTTGCGGTGATCGTACAGCAGACCGAGCGAGCGACTCGGACGAATGGCATAGCGGTTGAGATCCGCGAACATCTGTTGGCATCGCTCAAGCCCGATGTCCAAGAAGAACACAACGGCGATGGTCTCGTGGGCCAGCTCGGGGCGCTGGTTCAGGGCCTCGATGATGGCGGCGCGTCGGTGCTGGCCGTCGTTGATGATGAAGCGGGCGTCCATGGGAACCCGCAACAGGCCAAGTCGGTCCTGGCCGGGGAGAGGCTCGAAGTTGACCTCCGAGTCGATGGAGACCGTGAGGGCCGAGAAGACGTAGTCGTTCGGATTCTCCAGGATGTAATCGGCTATCTCCGGGATGCGGCCGCGGTTCAGGGTTCGCTGAGCGCGCAGCTCGGGCGGAAGCTCATCCTCGTCGAAGATCGAGATTTGGCGCAACATCCGCAGTGTCCACATTGCCATGTAGTATTCGCGGCGCGCTTGGAGGCCACGGATCACGGGAAAGGTCAGAGTCGGCTCGATGTCCATGCAGGGCCGGTCCTAAGAGGCTTCGTGGCACAGTGGTTCGCATTGCCGATGCCGCTAGCGACGCCAGTTTACAAACTAGTTATTGATTGTATGCTAGCAAACTGTAGGTGTTTGTCAAATGGATGCTGTTTATAACGAACAGCTTGCCTGAGGAGCCGCTTCAATGCCGACCTACCTGGACTGCAACGCTACAACACCCCTCGATCCCTCCGTTCGCGAGGTCCTGTTGCGCTTCCTCGACGTTGAGTACGGGAACGAGGGCAGTCGCACCCATGAGCTGGGGGCCAGGGCCAAGCAGGCTGTGCAACGAGCGCGGGACCAGCTCGCGGCCGTCGTCGGTGCAAAGCGAGATGAGGTGCTTTTCACCAGCGGGGCGACCGAGAGCAATAACCTTGCGATCCTCGGTCTGCGAGGGGCGGCTGAACAGGCCGGGCATCGGCACGTGATAACCACCCAGATCGAGCACAAGGCGGTGCTGGAACCCTGCGAGATCTTGGAGCGTTCCGGGTACGAGATAACACGACTTCCGGTTGATGCCTCAGGCGCCGTTGATCCAGACGCGGTTCGAGACGCGCTGCGCCCGGATTCGTTCTTGGTCTCGGTGATGCAGGCGAATAATGAGACCGGTGTTCGCCAGCCGATCGAGGCGGTAGCTGAGGAGTTGAAGGCCCATCCGGCCTACTTCCACGTCGACGCGGCGCAAGGTTTCGGAAAGGATCTGGCGCCGCTAAGAAACCCGCGCATCGACCTGATCTCCCTGAGCGGGCACAAGCTCTATGCACCCAAGGGGGTAGGGGCTTTGGTTGCGCGTCGCCGAGGGTACGAACGGGCTCCGCTGCAACCTCTGCTTGTTGGTGGCGGACAGGAGCGGGGACTACGCCCCGGGACTTTACCGGTGGCCTTGATCGCGGCGCTCGGCGAGGCCGCAGAGCTTGCGGTCAGAGACCACGACGCTCGTATAGAAAAGTGCAAGTCTATTCGGGCCAGGCATTGAGCGCGCTGGTGCCTCTGGGCCCGAGATTGACGGGCGACCAGTCTTTGGTGATGGACCATGTCCTCAATCTGGCATTCCCCGGACTGGACTCCGAGGCCCTGATGCTCGCGGTCAAAGACCTGATCGCGATATCCAACGGATCTGCTTGTACTTCAAGCAGCTACGCCCCAAGCCATGTGCTCAAGGCAATGGGAATGAGCAACGACGAAGCCAACGAGTGCGTGCGAATCAGCTGGTGCCACCTAAGCCCCAAAGCGGACTGGGACGCCGTGGCTGCTCGCATTCGCAGCCTTATGTAGGCGACGACCTGATCCATGAGCGCGCTGCCCGGCAAAAGGGTGCGCAACCGGCTTTACGTCCACGAAAGTGCGGTTTCGTCGTTAAGCCCGGAGTTGGTGAGCTTGACCCTTCGTGCCGAGCAATTCGCCGGTATCCATCGACCCGAGGCGTACAACGTCGTCCGTAACGATGTTGCGGCGGGACAAATCGCGCTCCTCAATTACCGTAATTTTTTCGAGGAGCCGTTCCCTACACTCTTGGATAGCTGGCGGGTCGACCTCGAGACCGGGAAGGTCGCGTACCGGAGCTACACATACTCGCTAAACCCCCCGATTCTTCATCGAAAGGAGCTGCTGCTTCCTGACGATCACCCTCGAACGGTGGAGTATTCGGCGCTGACGGTGGCCTGCGAATCCATTGGACTGTTCGATGAACCTACGCGCATCGGGTATCGACGCCAGTGGGAGCATCTGGTGCGGGAAAAGGGATATCGCATTGTTGGGCACCAGCTCGTCCCCATCGGCAACGATGAAGCGGGCGAAGCGCAAGGGTCGGACGAGCTAGTCCCTCTGCACGCGGGCTGGCAAGCGGCGCGTCACCTCACCGCGCTTCAGCGATATGGTTTTTCGGCCCCGGTGCAGTCGCTCGCTCGCTACGGGTTCCTCGACGGTCGGCGGAGCATATTCGACTATGGCTGCGGTCGCGGCGACGATGTGCGCGGCCTTCGGGAGAATGGACTCGAGGCTGCGGGCTGGGATCCATATTACGCGCCGGACTACCCGATTCGTTCTGCGAACGTAGTCAATCTCGGATTCGTCATCAATGTCATCGAAGACTTCGATGAACGCGTCGACGCGCTGTCCCGGGCCTGGTCCCTGGCGGAGACCCTATTGGTCGTCTCCGTGATGCTCGCCAACCAGAACGACGTCGCCGGGGAGCGCTTCGGCGATGGGGTCATGACCCGGCGCGGGACCTTTCAGAGGTATTACACCCAGACCGAGATCAAGGCCTTCCTGGAGTCGGCCCTGGACGAGGAGCCCATCCCTGTCGCGCCGGGTGTGCTCTATGTGTTTCGAGACAAGGACGCTGAGCAACGCTTCCTGGTGGACCGCTACCGCAGCCGGCGCAGTCGGCTGCGAGAGCCCTCGTTAGGGGCACCGGCCCGAGAACGCCCCGAGCGAGCCCCGCGCCAGCGACGGGACCGCGCGGCGGAACGCTACGAGGCCTATCGGGAGCCCTTGGACCGTCTTTGGGAGCTTTGGGTCGGGCTGGGGCGGCGACCGAATCCGTCAGAGGTGACGGACCCGCTCTCGCTCACCGAGGGCTTCGGCTCATTGCCCAAGGCGCTGCGCTTCATCGCCGGGCGGCACGACCCGCAGGAGTTGGAGTCGGCGCAGGCGGGTCGGATCGCGGACCTCACCGTCTATCTGGCGCTCAACCAGTTCGAGCGCCGCCGCCCCTATCGGCACCTGGAGCCGGGGCTGCAGCGGGACATCAAGGCCTTCTTCGGCGACTACGGCGCGGCCCAGGCCGAGGCGCGGGAGCTGCTCTTCCGCATCAGCGATACCCAGGCTATCGCCGATGCCTGTCATATCGCGTCGGAGCATGGGCTTGGCTGGCTGGATGCCGGAGAGGCCTTGCAACTGCACACCAGCCTGATCGAGCAGCTTCCGCCCCTGCTGCGGGTCTACGTCGGCTGCGCCGCGGTGCTCTATGGAGACCTGCGGGGGGCGGACCTGGTCAAGGTACACATCGGCTCCGGCAAGGTCAGCCTGATGCGCTACGACGACTTCGAGGGCAAGGCACTGCCTCGGATGGTCGAGCGGGTGAAGATCAAGCTGCGCGAGCAGGACGTCGATTATTTCGCCTACGGGGCGGGGACCGAGTACGTCCCTCCGTACCTTTTCCATAAATCCCGTTACGTGAACGAGGAGTTTCCGGGCTATCCGGACCAGCTCGCATTCGAGGAGGCCCTGGATGGCCTGGGCCTCTTCTATCTCGCAGGCTTCGGCCCCGACCCGGAGACCTTCGATCGCACCCTGGCCCAACACCGCTGGCAGGTGGAGGGGCTGCGGCTGGTGCGCCCTTCAACACCGCCGGCCCTCGACGACCCCTGCGGACGCTTCCTGACCTTCCGCCAGCTCATCGAATGCGGTGAGACCCAGGCGCACACCGGGCTCGCAAACTTGCCGCGGCAGGCGGAGAGTTGGAATGCGCTTCAGGATCTGGTGAAGCAGGTGCTCGACCCGGTCATCGACTGGTTCGGGATGATCCATCTCACCTACGGTTTTTGCTCGCCGGAATTGTCTCGGGAGATCCCGGGGCGGATCGACCCTAAGCTCGATCAGCATGCGGCCTGGGAGTTGAACCGCCGCGGAAAACGCGTCTGCGAGCGCTTGGGCGCGGCGGCAGATTTCATTGTCGAGGATGAGGACATGCTGGAGGTGGCGCGTTGGGTGGTCGCCAACACCCCCTTCGACCGCCTATATGTCTACGGCGCGGAGCAGCCGATTCACGTGAGCTTCGGGCCGGAGCACAACCGCCAAGTGGTGCGGATGGTTCAGTCGGCCGGAGGGCGTCTGGTCCCGCGCGTGGTCGAGATCGCGGACTTCTTGGATGGCTATCGATTAACGCCAGACGGAGTGTGACCCCGCTCCTGCCCGGCCGAATCGGCTTCTCGGAAGCTTCGCGCGCGGGCGCCTGAGGAGCGCCCAAAACGTGCGTTTTAGACTTGGGATCCACTGCTTTGGTTCTCGGGGCGGGCTCCGTTGCCCCAAGCGGTTCCGTATCGGGGCAAATCGATTGCGTTCGAGACGAGCGATTGCGGATTTGGGCCGCGTCGCTTGCTATCCTCGCGCGACACCGCCTCCTGGAGATCGAAACAAAATGAAGCTCTTTTATAGTCCGACTTCACCCTATGTGCGCAAGGTGCGGGTTGTTGCCGCGGAGAAGGGGCTCGATGCACGGATCGAGCTGCTGGCGTGTAATCCGCATGAGCCCGATGCGGCGCTGCTGGCGGCGAATCCGCTGGCGCGGGTGCCGACCCTGGTGCTGGACGATGGCGGGACGCTGTACGACAGTCCGGTGATCTGCGAGTGGCTGGACGGACTGGCGGCGGAGCCGCGTCTGGTTCCCGCGGCGGGAGCCGAGCGTTGGCGGGTGCTGCGCATCGAGGCACTGGCGGACGGGATGTTGGACGACGCGGTGGCGATCGTG